>DASYVT010000121.1 GCA_035936835.1 Candidatus Methylomirabilota bacterium
CTTCGTGTGCAGCACCTTCGTGATCGCGGAGGTCAGCGTCGTCTTCCCGTGATCGATGTGCCCAATCGTCCCTATGTTCACGTGCGGCTTCGACCGATCGAATTTCGCCTTGGCCATGACTCTCTCTCCTGTGGCGGGCTAGCGGGAACCGGCCCGAGGAGCGCCCTTGCCGGCAACCTTCGCCATGATCTCTTCGGCGATGTTCCGGGGGACTTCCTCGTAGCGGGCGAACTGCATGGTGTAGGTGGCCCGCCCCTGTGTCATCGAGCGGACGTCGGTAGCGTATCCGAACATCTGGCCCAGCGGGACGTTGGCGCGGATGACGTGGGCGTTGCCCCGGCTGTCCATGCTGACGATGCGCCCGCGGCGGCTGTTGAGATCGCCGACGACGGCACCCTGGTACTCCGAGGGCGCGACGACCTCGACGTCCATCACGGGCTCGAGCAGCACGGGCTTGGCCTTGCGGCAGCCCTCCTTGAAGCCCATGGACGCGGCGATCTTGAAGGCCATCTCGTTCGAGTCGACCTCGTGGTAGCTGCCGTCGGTCAGCGACACCTTGATGTCGACCACGGGGTAGCCGGCGAGCACACCTGTCTCGGCTGCTTCCCTGATGCCCTTCTCGACCGCGGGCACGTACTCGCGCGGGATGGCGGGGCCCTTGAGCTTGTTCTCGAAGACGACGCCTTCACCCGGCTCGGAGGGCTCGACCTCGAGCCAGACGTCGCCGTACTGGCCGCGGCCGCCCGTCTGCCGGACGAAACGCCCCTGCGCTTCGGCCTTCTGGCGGACCGTCTCGCGGTAGGCGACCTGCGGCTTGCCCACGTTGGCGTCGACCTTGAACTCGCGCAGCAGCCTGTCGACGATGATCTCGAGGTGCAACTCGCCCATGCCGTGGATCAGCGTCTGGTTCGTCTCAGGATCCACGTTGACCTTGAAGGTCGGGTCCTCCATGGCGAGGCGCGCGAGCGATTGGCCGAGTTTTTCGTCGTCGGCCTTGGTCTTGGGTTCGATCGCCACGGCGATGACCGGCGCGGGGAAATCCATCGACTCCAGCACGATGGGCTTGTTGGGATCGCACAGCGTGTCGCCAGTGCGCGTGTCCTTGAGCCCGAGCACGGCGGCAATGTCGCCCGCCGAGACCGACTCGATCGCCTCGCGGTCGTTGGCGTGCATCCGCACGAGCCGGCCGATGCGCTCCTTTTTGTCCCGCGTCGAGTTGTAGACGCCGGTGCCGGACTCGAGCGTCCCGGAGTACACGCGGACGAAGGTCGACTGGCCCACGAATGGGTCGTTCATGATCTTGAAGGCCAGCGCGGAAAACGGCGCCTTGCTGTCGGCCGCGCGCGTCTCGTGCTCCTGCGTCTCGGGATTGATCCCGTCCAGCGGCGGGATGTCGAGCGGCGACGGCAGGTAGTCCACGACGGCGTCGAGCATGGGCTGGACGCCCTTGTTCTTGAACGAGGCGCCGCAGATCACCGGGAAGAGCTTCATCGAGATCGTGCCGGCCCGCACAGCGGCCTTGATCTCCTCCGGGCTGGCCTTCTCACCGGCGAGATACTTCTCCATCAGGTGGTCGTCCACCTCGGCCAGCGCCTCGATCATCTTCTCCCGGTACTCGGCGGCCTGCTCCTTCACGTCCGCGGGAATGTCGACGGTCTCGAAAGTCTGCCCGAGGTCCCCGCTGTCGGACCAGATGTAGGCGACCTGCTCGATCAGATTGACCATGCCGCAGAAATTGTCCTCGCGGCCGACCGGGATCTGGATCGGCACCGCGTGGGCGCCCAGGCGGTCCTTCAGCATGGCGAGGCAGCGGTAGTAGTCGGCGCCGACGCGGTCCATCTTGTTGACGTAGACGATGCGCGGCACCTTGTACTTGTCCGCCTGCCGCCACACGGTTTCGGTCTGGGGCTCGACGCCCGACACGGCGTCCAGGATGGCGATCGCGCCGTCCAGGACGCGCAGGGAGCGCTCGACCTCCATGGTGAAGTCCACGTGGCCGGGCGTGTCGATGATGTTGATCCGGCAGTCCCGCCAGAAGGAGGTGGTCGCGGCGGACGTGATGGTGATCCCGCGCTCCTGCTCCTGGACCATCCAGTCCATGGTCGCCGTGCCCTCGTGCACCTCGCCGATCTTGTAGGACCGGCCGGTGTAGTAGAGCACCCGTTCCGTGGTCGTGGTCTTGCCGGCATCGATGTGGGCCATGATGCCGATATTCCGGGTTTTCTCCAGCGGGTACTGCGCTTCCACGACGCTGCCTTCCCCTCTGCTCGGCGCTACTCAAGAGAAGAGGGGGGTCGAGGCTCCGGCCCCCCTCTTCGAATCTCGGTCGCTACCAGCGGTAGTGCGCGAACGCCTTGTTGGCCTCCGCCATCTTGTGAGTGTCTTCGCGCTTCTTCACGGCCGTCCCGCGGTTGTTGGCCGCGTCCAGCAGCTCGCCGGCGAGCCGCTCCGACATGCTCTTCTCCACGCGGCGCCGTGCGGCCCCGATCAGCCAGCGCATGCTGAGCGCCGTCCGTCGGTCCGGGCGCACCTCGACCGGCACCTGGTAGGTCGAGCCGCCTACGCGACGCGACTTGACCTCCACCGAAGGCTTGCAGTTGTCCACGGCCGCCTTGAAGAGCTTGAGCGCGTCCTGCTTGGCCCGGTCCTCCATGGCGCCCATGGCCTCGTACATAATCTTCTCGGCCGTGCTCTTCTTGCCGCCGTACATCATCATGTTGACGAACTTCGCTACGATACGGCTCCCGTACTTGGGATCCGGCAGGATCTCCCGCTTCGCCGCCCCTGCCCGACGCATTTACGCCGCGCTCCCGGCCTTGGGTTGCTTCGCGCCGTACTTCGAGCGGCTCTGCTTCCGCCCGGCGACGCCGGCCGTGTCGAGCGACCCGCGGATGATGTGGTACCGGATGCCCGGCAGGTCCTTCACCCGGCCGCCCCTGATCAGGACGATCGAGTGCTCCTGCAGATTGTGGCCGACGCCCGGGATATAGGACGTGACCTCGAGGCCGTTTGTCAGCCGCACGCGGGCCACCTTGCGCAGGGCGGAGTTCGGCTTCTTGGGCGTGGTGGTGTACACGCGGATGCACACCCCGCGCTTCTGCGGGCAAGCCTCCATGGCTGGCGTCTTGGACTTCTTCCGCACCGCCTCGCGGCCCTGGCGCACCAGCTGATTGATTGTCGGCATATCTCCCCTATGGCTCTGATCGACCCCCCGGGTAGCCTAAGCCCCGGTCAATAGGGCCAAAACTCTAACTTTCTACCTGAAATAGGGGCCCTTGTCAAGTCGCTGACACCTGGCCCCTCCTAGCCTGCCTTGGCAATCTCCTCGCCGCCGTCGCCCTCGGCGGACTCGGCTGCCGCCTCGGCAGGGGCCTCCTGGACGGCCACCGCAGCCTCCTCGCCGCCCTGGCTGAGCACCTCGGCCCGTGTGTAGTGCCCGAGCCCTGTGCCGGCCGGGATCAGCCGGCCGACGATGACGTTCTCCTTGAGGCCGCGCAGGTCGTCCTGCTTGCCGCTGATGGCGGCTTCCGTCAGCACCCGGGTGGTCTCCTGGAACGACGCAGCCGAGATGAAGCTGTCGGTCGAGAGCGACGCCTTGGTGATCCCGAGGAGCACGGGCTTGGCCGTGGCCGGCGGCTTGCCGGCCGCGTTGGCCTTGTCGTTCTCGTCCTGGAAGACGAACTTGTCCACCAGCTCCCCCACCACGAAGTCGGTGCCGCCGACCTCCTCGATGCGAACCCGGCGCAGCATCTGCCGCACGATGATCTCGATGTGCTTGTCGTTGATGGTCACGCCCTGCAGCCGGTAGACCTCCTGCACCTCGTTGACGAGGTAACGCTGCAGCTCCCGGTCGCCCAGGACCGCCAGGTAGTCGTGCGGGTTCGGGGAGCCGTCCATCAGCGTCTCGCCCGCCTTGACCCGGTCGCCCTCGTGGACGGAGATGTGCTTGCCGCGCGGGATCAGGTACTCCTTGGTCTCCCCGTCGTCGGCGCGGATGATGATCTTGCGCATGCCCTTGACGAAGCCGGCGAACTCGACCGCGCCGTCGATCTCGGTAATGACCGCCTGCTCCTTCGGCTTGCGCGCCTCGAAGAGCTCGGCCACCCGCGGCAGACCGCCGGTGATGTCCTTGGTCTTCGTGGTCTCGCGCGGGATCTTCGAGATGATGTCGCCCTGGTGCACCTCCACGCCGTCGGCCACGAGCAGGTGGGCACCCACCGGCAGCATGTAGCGGCCGCGCGTCTCGCCGGCCGACTCGCTGTCGGGCGAGTTGTCCCCGCCGGTCGGCGCCTTGACCGACACCCGGGGCTGGAGCTTGCCCTCCTGGTCCTCAATGATCACGCGCCGTGCCAGTCCCGTGACCTCATCGAACTCCTCCCGGATCGTGACCCCGTCCACTACGTCGCGGTACGTGACCGTGCCGCTGACCTCGGTCAGGATCGGCGTCGTGAACGGATCCCACTCGACGAGCAGCTTGCCGAGAGCCACCTTGCCGTCGTCCTTGATCTTGATGCGCGCGCCCGGCACGACGGGGTACCGCTCCTTCTCACGGCCGCGCTCGTCCACCACGACGATCTCGCCGTTGCGGTTGAGCACAACGATGTCCCCGTCGCGGTTCACGACGGAGCGGATGTTGTGGTACTTCACGATGCCCGCGTGCTTGGCGTCGTGCTTGGAGGCCTCGACCACGCGGCTCGCTGTGCCGCCGATGTGGAAGGTCCGCATGGTCAGCTGGGTGCCCGGCTCGCCGATCGACTGGGCGGCGATGATGCCCACCGCTTCGCCGAACTCGGCCAGGCGGCCCGTGCCCAGGTTGCGCCCGTAGCACATGACGCAGATACCGCGCTTCGACTCGCAGGTCAGCGCCGAGCGGATACGCACGCGCTCGAGGCCCGAGTCTTCGATCCTCTGGGCCAGCTCCTCGGCGATCTCGGTACCCGGCTGGACGATGATCTCGCCCGTGAACGGGTCGCGGATGTCCTCGGCGGCCACGCGCCCCAGCACGCGATCGCGCAGGGACTGGATGATGTCGCCGCCTTCGACCAGCGGCGCCGCTTCGATGTACTTGACCGTGCCGCAGTCGTACTCGGACACGATGACGTCCTGGGAGACGTCGACGAGCCGCCGCGTCAGGTAGCCGGAGTCGGCCGTCTTGAGCGCGGTGTCGGCGAGGCCCTTTCGGGCGCCGTGCGTGGAGGTGAAGTACTCGAGCACGGTCAGGCCTTCGCGGAAGTTGGACGTGATCGGCGTCTCGATGATCTCGCCCGACGGCTTGGCCATGAGGCCGCGCATGCCGGCCAGCTGCCGGATTTGCTGCTTCGAACCGCGGGCGCCCGAGTCGGCCATCATGTAGATGGGGTTGAACTCGCCACCCTGCTCGCCGCCCTCGAGCTCGCGGAACATGGCGTCGGCGATCTGCTCCGTCGTGTGCGCCCAGATGTCGACGACTTTGTTGTAGCGCTCACCGTTGGTGATGACGCCGTCCTGGTACTGCTGCTCGACCTCGTTGACCTGCTTGCGGGCGCGCTCGATCAGCTCGCCCTTCGCCGCGGGAATGTGCATGTCCTGGATGCCGATCGAGAGGCCAGACAGCGTCGCGTAGCGGAAGCCGATGTCCTTCAGGTCGTCGAGGAACGCGACGGTGGCCTCGTTGCCGAGCCGGTTGTAGCAGTCGGCGATGAGCGCGCCGATCTCCTTTTTCTTGAGCTCCTTGTTCACGAAGCGCAGCGGCTCGGGCACCACGTCGTTGAGCAGCGTACGCCCGACCGTCGTCTCGATGACCCCCCCGTTGTATCGCACCCGGATCCGCGCCTGCAGGTCCACGTCCTCGTTGTCGTAGGCGATGCGAACCTCTTCCGGATCGGCGAAGAGCCGCCCCTCGCCCTTGGCCCCCGCCCGCTCCTTGGACAGGTAGTAGATGCCGAAGACCATGTCCTGCGTCGGGATCGCCACTGGGGCGCCGTTCGAGGGCGACAGGATGTTGTTGGCCGAGAGCATCAGCACCTGCGCCTCCATCTGTGCCTCCATGGAGAGCGGCACGTGCACGGCCATCTGGTCGCCGTCGAAGTCGGCGTTGAATGCGGTGCAGACCAGCGGATGGATCTCGATGGCCTTGCCCTCGACCAGGATGGGCTCAAAGGCCTGGATGCCCAATCGGTGGAGCGTCGGCGCGCGGTTCAAGAGCACCGGGTGCTCCGTGATGACTTCCTCGAGGATGTCCCACACTTCCGGCCGCTCCTTCTCCACGAACTTCTTGGCGGCCTTGATGGACGAGGCGATGCCGCGCTCCTCGAGCTTTCGGAGGATGAAGGGCTTGAAGAGCTCGAGCGCCATCTTCTTCGGCAGGCCGCACTGGTGGAGCTTGAGGTACGGACCGACGACGATGACCGAACGGCCGGAGTAGTCCACGCGCTTGCCGAGCAGGTTCTGCCGGAAACGCCCCTGCTTGCCCTTGAGCGTGTCCGACAACGACTTGAGCGGCCGGTTGTTGGGCCCCGTGATAACGCGCCCGCGGCGGCCGTTGTCGAAGAGCGCGTCGACGGCCTCCTGGAGCATGCGCTTCTCGTTGCGGATGATGATCTCCGGCGCCCGTAGCTCCATGAGCCGCTTCAGCCGGTTGTTGCGGTTGATGACGCGGCGGTAGAGGTCGTTGAGGTCCGAGGTCGCGAAGCGGCCACCGTCCAGCGGCACCAGCGGGCGCAGCTCGGGCGGGATCACGGGCAGCACCTCGAGGATCATCCACTCGGGCTGGTTGCCGGACTTGAGGAAGGCCTCGACCACCTTCAGGCGCTTGACGATCTTCTTCCGCTTCTGCACGGAGGTCTCGACACCCATCTGCGTGCGCAGCTCGCGCGCGAGCAGGTCCATGTCTATGGCGCGCAGGAGCTCTCGGATCGCTTCAGCGCCCATGCCGACCGTGAAGGCGTCGTGGCCGTGCTCGTCCTGGAGCTTGCGGGTCTTGTCCACCGCCACCAGGTCCTTCTTCTTCAGCCCCGGCACCTTGCCGGGCTCGAGGACGACGTACTCCTCGAAGTACAGGATCTTCTCGAGCTCGCGCAGCGACATGTCCAACAGCTGGCCGATTCGCGAGGGCAGGCCCTTGAAGAACCACACATGCGAGACGGGCGACGCGAGCTCGATGTGTCCCATGCGCTCGCGGCGCACCCGGGCGCGGGTCACCTCGACGCCGCACTTGTCGCAGATCACGCCGGCGAACTTCATGCGCTTGTACTTGCCGCAGGCGCACTCGTAGTCCTTTGTCGGCCCGAAGATGCGGGCGCAGAACAGCCCGTCGCGCTCGGGCTTGAACGTCCGGTAGTTGATCGTTTCCGGCTTCTTGACCTCGCCGTGCGACCAATCGCGGATCTTCTGCGGCGCGGCCAGCTTGATGCGGATCGCGCCGAAGGTCATGGGCTTCGGGTGCCGATCGAGGATCCCCCACAGGTCCTTCGTGGGCTTCTCGTCCCGAACCAGGCTTCCGAATGTCCGATCCGTCAGCATTCTGGGAATCTCCTTTTGCTAGGTTCGCCTCGTACGGCGGGGCCCCAGCCCCGCGACGCCCTGCGGCTCAGCCGGTCTTCTCCGCTCGCCTCGGACGGCGGGGCCCCAGCCCCGCGACGTCCTGCGGCTCACCCTGTCTTCTCCGCTCGCCTCGGACGGCGGGGCCCCAGCCCCGCGACGTCCTGCGGCTCACACTACAAGCTAGGCCGGCTTCTTGCCGTCCTTGGGCACGAGCTCCACGTCCAGGGCCAGGCTTTGCAGCTCCTTCACGAGCACGTTGAAGGACTCTGGCGTGCCGGGCTCCAGGAAGTTCTCTCCCTTTACGATGGCTTCGTAGATCCGGTTGCGGCCCTCGACGTCGTCCGACTTGACCGTGAGCATCTCCTGTAGCGTGTGGGCCGCGCCGTACGCCTCGAGCGCCCACACCTCCATCTCGCCGAAACGCTGGCCGCCGAACTGCGCCTTGCCCCCCAGCGGCTGCTGGGTGACGAGGGAGTAAGGCCCGATGGACCGCGCGTGCATCTTGTCGTCCACCAAGTGGGCCAGCTTGAGGATGTAGATCTGGCCGACCGTCACCTCCTGGTGGAAGGGCTTGCCGGTGCGCCCGTCGCAAAGGCGCGTCTTGCCGGAAGCGGGAAGACCCGCCTGCGTCAGATGACCGCGGATCTCGCTTTCCGTGGCGCCGTCAAACACCGGGCTCGCGACCCACATCCCGAGGGCCTTGGCCGCCCACCCGAGGTGGGTCTCGAGGATTTGCCCCACGTTCATGCGCGAGGGCACGCCGAGCGGGTTCAGCACGATCTCGACCGGCGTACCGTCGGGCAGGTACGGCATGTCCTCCTCGGGCAGCAACCGGGAGACGACGCCCTTGTTGCCGTGGCGGCCGGCCATCTTGTCGCCGACCGAGAGCTTGCGCTTCACGGCCACATAGACCTTGACCATCTTGATGACGCCGGGCGGCAGGTCGTCGCCGCGGCGCAACCGGCCGACGCGCTCCTCCAGCATACGGTCGAAGAAGGCTATCTGGTCGTCCGCCAGCTCCTCGATGCGCTTGATGGTGTTGGTCAGCCCGTCGTCTTCCTTGATCTTGATCTTCTTCAGCTCGTGCCAGGAGAAGTTCTCCAGCTCGGGCCGGTCGATCTTGTCGCCCTTCTTGGCGATCCGGTCCTTCTTGATGGGGTCGGCGAGGTCCTGCGTCAGCGTCTTGCCCACCAGGATGTTCTTGAGCTTCTGGTCGCGCTCCAGCTCGACCATAGAGATCTCGTCCTGGTAGTCCTTCTCCAGGCCCGCGACCTCCTCTTCTTCGATGGACTTGGCGCGCTCGTCCTTGTCAACGCCGCGACGCGAGAAGACCTTGACGTCCACCACCGTGCCCTCGATGCCCGGGGGCACCGTGAGCGACGTGTCACGCACGTCGCCCGCCTTTTCGCCGAAGATCGCTCGCAACAGCTTCTCCTCGGGCGTCAGCTGTGTCTCGCCTTTCGGCGTGATCTTGCCGACGAGGATGTCGCCGGCCTTGACCTTGGCGCCGATACGCACGATGCCCGAGTCGTCGAGGTCCTTCAGCGCCTCCTCGGAGACGTTCGGGATGTCGCGCGTCACCTCTTCCTTGCCCAGCTTGGTGTCGCGCGCCTGGACTTCGAACTCCTCGATGTGGATGGAGGTGTAGCGGTCGTCCTTGACAAGCCTCTCCGAGACCAGGATCGCGTCCTCGAAGTTGTAGCCGCCCCACGGCATGAAGGCGACGAGCACGTTGCGCCCGAGGGCCAGCTCGCCCTGGTCGGTGCCGGGCCCGTCGGCAATGACATCGCCGGCATGGACCCGGTCGCCCTTCTTCACGATCGGCCGCTGGTTGATGCAGGTGTTCTGGTTCGAGCGGCGGTACTTCGTCAGGTTGTAGATGTCCAGCGGCAGGTCCTGGACGGGGTCGGCCTTCTTGGAGCGCGTCTCGGCGCGCACCACGACGCGATTGGCCGAGACGTACTCGACCACGCCGGGCCGCCGGGCCAGCACGACCGCGCCAGAGTCACGCGCGACGATGTGCTCCATGCCCGTGCCGACATACGGCGCCTCCGGCTGCAGCAAGGGCACCGCCTGGCGCTGCATGTTCGAGCCCATGAGGGCGCGGTTGGCGTCGTCGTTCTCGAGAAACGGCACCATGGCGGCCGCCACCGACACGAGCTGCTTCGGCGACACGTCCATGTAGTTCAGCTCCTCGGGGGAGACCATCTTGTACTCGCCGCTCTTCCTGGCCGACACGCGCTCGCGCACGAAGCGGCTGCGGGCGTCCAGCTCGGCGTTGGCCTGCGCGATGACGAACTGCTCCTCCTCGAGCGCGGACAGGAACACGATCTCGTCCGACACCGCGCCTCCCTGCACCTTCCGGTACGGCGTCTCGATGAAGCCGAACTCGTTGATCCTGGCATACGTCGACAGCGACGAGATGAGGCCGATGTTCGGGCCTTCAGGCGTCTCGATGGGGCAGATGCGCCCGTAGTGCGTCGGGTGGACGTCGCGCACCTCGAAGCCGGCGCGCTCGCGCGAGAGACCACGCGGCCCGAGGGCCGAGAGGCGGCGCTTGTGGGTCAGCTCGGCCAGCGGATTCGTCTGGTCCATGAACTGGCTGAGCTGCGAGGAGCCGAAGAACTCCTTGACCACCGCCGAGACGGGCTTGGCGTTGATCAGGTCGTGGGGCATCAGGTTTGTGATGTCGGAGATCGACATCCGCTCCTTGACGGCCCGCTCCATGCGGGTGAGCCCGACCCGGAATTGGTTCTCCAGCAGCTCGCCCACCGACCGGACGCGGCGGTTGCCGAGGTGGTCGATGTCGTCCGTGGACTTGGTGCCGAGCCGCACCTGGAGGAGGTGGCGGATGACGTACACGACGTCCTCGCCTCGCAGGGTCTTGGCGTTGAGATTGGCGTTGATGCCGAGCTTCTTGTTGATCATGAAGCGGCCCACCCGCGCCAGGTCATAGCGGCGCGGATCCATGAACATCCCGCGGAACAGCGCACGAGCCGACTCCACCGTGGGCGGGTCACCCGGGCGGAGGCGCCGGTAGATCTCGACGAGCGCCTCGTCCGGATTCTTGAAGTGGTCGCGGGCCAACGTCTCGTAGATCGACGCATCCGCCTTCCCTGGCACCATCGTCAGCAGCTTGAGCGCCGAGATCTTGCGCGACATGAGCTGCGCCAGGAGCGTCTGCGTGATCTCCTGGTTAGTCTCGACCAGCACCTCGCCGGTGTCGGCATCGACGACGCGGTCGCCCGTGCGGCGGCCCACCAGCGAGTCGGCCTTGACCGGGATCTTCGTGACTCCCGCCTCCAGGAGCTTCTCGATCAGCTTGGGGTTGAGCGCCTTGCCGCTGGCGACCATCGCTTCGCGATGCCGCGGCGGCTTGACGTCATCGGAGACCTTGACACCGTTGTGGGCCTCGGGGTGCAGCTTGACCCAGGCGGTGCGGTCCTCGAAGCTCAGGACCGCCTCGAGCTCGTAGAACTGCCCGAGGATCTCGGCGTCCGAAAGGACAACGCCCTTCTCGAGGAACGTGAACGCGCGCAGGAAAGCCGTCGCCAGCATCTTGCGGCGGCGGTCCACGCGGACGAAGAGGATGTCGTTGGCGTCGAACTCGAACTCGACCCACGACCCGCGATAGGGGATGACGCGCGCTGAATAGAGCAGCTTGCCCGAGGCGACGGTCTTGCCCTTGTCGTCGTCGAAGAAGACGCCGGCCGAGCGCTGCAGCTGCGACACCACGACGCGCTCGGTGCCGTTGATGATGAAGGTGCCCTTGTCGGTCATCAGCGGCAGCTCGCCCAGGTAGACCTCCTGGCCGCGCTGCTCGCGGATGGTGCGGGTCTTTGCCTCCTTGTCGTGGTCGTAAACCACGAGCCGCAACGTCACCTTGAGCGGGATGGCGAATGTCATCCCGCGGTCGTGGCACTCCTCGACCGTGTACTTCGGATCGCCGAAGTGAAAGCTGTCGAACTCGAGCAGGGCGTTGTCGTTGTAGTCCGCGATGGGGAACACGGACTTGAACACCGCCTGCAACCCCGTCTCCTCGCGGCGATCGGGCGCCACGTCCTTCTGCAGAAACTGCTCGTACGACCGCCTTTGGATCTCGATGAGATTCGGGATCTCAACGATGGACGGAATCTTGCCGAAGTCCTTGCGGATCCGGCGCCCGCACTGGATCGTGCCTGCCATACACCCTCCGCGCCCCGACGGCATCTAGCCGCCGGGTGCTCAACCCCGCCGGACGGGCCGGGGCCACACGTTGGTCGAGGGGGGCGCGCGCCCCCGTTCTATGCTCTCCCGCGCGTGCGGAGGCTACTTCACTTCGACCGTCGCCCCGACCTCCTCGAGCTTCTTCCTCATGTCCGCGGCCTCGGCCTTGGCCACCTTCTCCTTGACCGGCTTGGGCGCGCCGTCGACGAGATCCTTGGCCTCCTTGAGGCCCAGGCCCGTCAGCTCGCGCACGACCTTGATCACCTGGATCTTCTTTTCGCCGGCCGCCATGAGGACGACGTCGAACTCCGTCTTCTCCTCGGCCGCCGCCGCGCCGCCGGCCGCCGCGCCGCCGGCCGCCGGGGTGGCTACCGCCGCCGCCGCCGACACGCCCCACTTTTCCTGCAAAAGCTTCGAAAGCTGGGACGCCTCCAGCAGCGTCAGCGTGTCCAGCTTCTCCGCGATCTCGTCGATGTTCGTCGCCATGTCATCCGCCTCCGTGTGTGGTTGCTACGTCGTGATATGAAAGCCTGTCTCAGGCCGAATCGGCTGCGCCCTTGCCCCGGGCCTCGAGCACGTACACGATCTCCCGGAGCGGCGCCTGCAGTAGGCTCACAAGCTGTGCCATCGGTCCCTGCAGGGCGCCCACGATCTGGCTTCGGAGCTGCTCCCTGGACGGAAGGTCCGCCAGGGCCTTGAGCTCCGCCGGCTGAACGACCTTGCCGTCCACGAGCCCGAGCTTGATCTGCAGCCGCGGGTTGGTCTTGACAAACGCCTGCAGCGCCTTCGCCACCGCCACCGGGTCCTGCTTCGTGAACACGAGTCCCGTCGGACCCTTGAGGTGCACGCCGAGCGCGTCGAGGGCCGAGCCCTTGACGGCGAGGCGGGCCAAGCGGTTCTTGACCACCTTGTACTCCGCCGCGGCGCCCTTGAGCTGCTTGCGCAGGTCCGACAGCTGCTGGACGCTGAGCCCGCGATACTCGGTCAGCACCACGGTCTTGGCGGTGCCCAGCCGCTCCTTCAGGGCATCGACGCTCTCCACTTTCGCTTGAGTCGGCACGTCCCCGCTCCTTGTCCGGCTAGATCTGTTTCTTGAACTGGTTTGCGACCCGCTGGGCGTCCACCGGGATGCCAGGCCCCATGGTCGTGGACAGCGTCAGCGAGCGCAGGTACACGCCCTTTGACGCCGCCGGCTTGGCCTTGACGATGGCTTCCAGCAGCGCCATCGCATTGGCAACGAGGCTCTCCTGCGGGAATGACTTCCTGCCCACCTGCACGTGGACGTTGCCGGCCTTGTCCGCGCGAAATTCGACCTTGCCCGCTTTGACCTCCCGCACGGCGCGGCCCACGTCGAACGTCACGGTGCCCATCTTCGGGTTCGGCATGAGCCCGCGCGGGCCCAGCACCTTGCCGAGCCGGCCGACCTGCCCCATGAGGTCGGGCGTCGCGATGGTCGAGTCGAAGTCCATGAAGCCGCCCTGGATCTTCTCGACCAGGTCCTCGGCGCCCACCACGTCGGCCCCGGCCTCGCGCGCCTCGCGCTCCTTCTCACCCTTCGCGAACACGGCCACGCGCACCGTCTTGCCGATGCCGTGCGGCAGCACGATGGCGCCGCGGACCATCTGGTCGGCGTGCTTGGGGTCGACCCCGAGCCGGAGCGACAGATCGACGCTCTCGTCGAACTTCGCCGGGGGCGCCTTCTTCACGATGTCCATCGCCTCCTCGACCGAGTACGTCTTCGCCCGATCGATCAGCGCCTCTGTCGCCTTCAGCCGCTTCGTCATCACTGGCATCAGTCTTGGTCTCCGATTTCGATCATTTCACCGCTCGTGATCGTCTCAGCCCTCGGCTCGCGCCTCCGGCGCTCACCTCGAACTGCCACGCTCTCGTGCCTCCTGCAACTCGGCCGCGTCTCATCTCGCACTACACGACATCGATGCCCATGCTGCGGGCCGTGCCTTCGACCGTGCGCATGGCGGACTCGATCGAGTCCGTGTTGAGGTCCACCAGCTTGGTCTGGGCGATCTCGCGGACCTGGGCGCGCGTGACCTTGCCGATCTTGTCCTTGTGCGGCACGGCCGAGGCCTTGGCGATGCCCGCCGCCCGCTTGAGCAGCACCGCCGCCGGGGGCGTCTTCACCACGAAGGTGAAGGACCGGTCCTGGTAGATCGTCACCACGACGGGCAGGATCAGCCCCTCCTGGGACCCGGTCTGGGCGTTGAAGCCCTTGCAGAATTCCATGATGTTGACCCCGTGCTGGCCGAGCGCGGGACCCACCGGCGGCGAAGGGTTGGCCTTACCCGCCGGGATCTGCAGCTTCACCATCGCCTGAACTTTCTTCGCCATGGATCAGAGCCTCTCCACCTGGTAGTACTCGAGCTCGACCGGTGTCATCCGCCCGAAGATCGCCACCATCACCTTGAGCTTCCCGCGCTCCGGGTTGAGATCGTCGATCGAGCCCTGGAAGTTCACGAACGGCCCCTCGATGACCCGCACCTTGTCCCCCTTTTGGAAGGTGGACTTGAGCTTGGGCTTCTCGGCGCCTTCCTCCATCTGCTTCAGAATGCCGTCGACCTCCTCCGCCGGCAGCGCCACGGGCTTGGCGCCCGACCCCACGAATCCGGTCACCTTGGGCGTCGAGCGCACCAAGTGCCAGGTGTCGTCGGTCAGCTCCATCTCCACGAGCAGGTAACCCGGGAAGAACTTCTGCTCGGTCTCGATCTTCTTGCTCTTCCGGATCTCACGAACCTTCTCGGTCGGGACGATGACCCGCCCGAACAGGTCCTGAAGGTTGAAGATCTTCGCCCGCGATTCGATTGCCGCCGCCACCTTGTTCTCGAAACCCGAGTAGGTGTGGACGACGAACCACTGCTTCGCCGACGTGCTGGTCTCGCTCATGCCCGAATGACCCCCGTGCTTTGAACTAACCCCACCGAAGGACCCGCTCCACGATCCACGAGAGCCCCATGTCCACGGCCGCCAGGAACACGGCCAGCACCACCACCACCGCGAGGACCACGACGGTCGAGTTGACGACTTCGGCCCTGTTGGGCCAACTCACCCGCCGGAACTCGCCCGCCACCTCGTGGACGAACTGCTTGACGCGCTCGAAGAATCCCATGACCTCTCACTGGTTCCCGAATCTGGCAGGCGTGGAGGGATTCGAACCCCCATCCCCCGGATTTGGAGTCCGGTGCTCTAGCCGTTAGAGCTACACGCCTACGAATCTTGTAATGTTCCGCCCTACTTCGATTCCTTGTGCGGAGCGTGCTTCCTGCACCACTTGCAGAACTTCTTGATCTCCATGCGGTCCGGATGGGTCCGCTTGTTCTTCGTCATCGTGTAGTTCCGCCGCTGGCACTCGGTGCACGCGAGCGAGATGATGTCGCGCATCGCCTACTCCGCGATCTCCGCGACGACGCCGGCGCCCACGGTGCGCCCGCCCTCGCGGATCGCGAACCGCAGCTCCTTCTCCATCGCCACCGGCTGGATCAGCTCGATCGTCATCGTCACGTTGTCCCCCGGCATCACCATCTCCACCCCCGCCGGCAACGTGCACACCCCCGTCACGTCCGTCGTCCGGAAGTAGAACTGCGGCCGGTACCCGTTGAAAAACGGCGTGTGCCGCCCGCCCTCGTCCTTGCCTAGGACATAGACCTCCGCCTTGAACTTCTTGTACCCCTTGATCGACCCCGGCTTCGCCAGCACCTGCCCGCGTTCCACTTCGTCTTTATCAATGCCTCGCAGCAGGGCGCCGATGTTATCGCCGGCCCGCCCCTCGTCTAAGAGCTTCCGGAACATCTCCACCCCCGTCACCACCGACTTCTTCACCGCCTCCTGCATCCCCACGATCTCGATCTCTTCCCCCACCTTCACGATCCCCCGCTCCACCCTTCCTGTCACCACCGTCCCCCGCCCCGTGATCGTGAAGATGTCCTCGATCGGCATCAGGAAGGGCTTGTCCACCACCCGCACCGGCGTCGGAATATAGCTGTCCACCGCCTCCATCAGCTTCCAGATGCACTCCGCGGCCTTCGCGTCGTCCGGCTTCTCCATCGCCCCCAGCGCGCTCCCCCGCACCACCGGGATGTCGTCCCCCGGGAACTGGTACTTCTTCAGCAGCTCCCGCACCTCCAGCTCCACCAGGTCCAGGATCTCCGGGTCGTCCACCATGTCGCACTTGTTCATGAACACCACCAAGCTCGGCACGTTCACCTGCCGCGCCAGCAGCACGTGCTCCCGCGTCTGCGGCATCGGCCCGTCGTTGGCCGCCACCACCAGGATGGCGCCGTCCATCTGCGCCGCCCCCGTGATCATGTTCTTGATGTAGTCCGCGTGCCCCGGGCAGTCGATGTGCGCGTAGTGCCGCGCCGCCGTCTCGTACTCCACGTGGCTCACCGCGATCGTGATCCCCCGCTCCCGCTCCTCCGGGGCGTTGTCGATCGTCCCGAAGTCCCGCACCGCCACCCCCGTGAACTTCGTGTGCAGCACCTTCGTGATCGCGGAGGTCAGCGTCGTCTTCCCGTGATCGATGTGCCCAATCGTCCCTATGTTCACGTGCGGCTTCGACCGATCGAATTTCGCCTTGGCCATTCCTCGCTCGCCTCCTCAGTCCGCCTGCCGGTCTGTCAGAGTGATGGAGCCCATGTCCGGGCTTGAACCGGAGACCTCGCCCTTACCAAGGGCGTGCTCTGCCAACTGAGCTACATGGGCCTGGATCATGTTCCTCGTCCGTCTCGCGGATGCCGGAGCCAAGTGGAGCGGGAAACGGGATTCGAACCCGCGACCCCCAGCTTGGAAGGCTGGCGCTCTACCGCTGAGCTATTCCCGCGCTCCCTCTCGGCGCGCCGCTCGCCGCCCGCTAAGATGGTGGGGAGAGGAGGGTTTGAACCTCCGAAGGCGTTCGCCAGCAGATTTACAGTCTGCCCCCTTTGACCACTTGGGTATCTCCCCGCTGGTTCCTCAGGCTGTAACCCCTTGAAATGTCTGGCGCTGGCGGGAGGATTTGAACCCCCGACCCACTGCTTACAAGGCAGTTGCTCTACCCCTGAGCTACGCCAGCAGTCGCAAAACTTCACTGTAGTTTCGAGGTCCCCGTAAGTCAAGACAATTTTGCCTGTTTCGCGAGCCTCTGGCGCTCCACCTCGTAGCAGAGAACGGCCGCCGCCGCGGACACGTTGAGCGAGCCGATCTTTCCCCGCATGGGAATGCTCGTGAGAAAGTCGCAGCTCTTGGCCACCAGAGGCCTCACGCCGGGCCCCTCGCCTCCCAGGACCAGGCAGATTGGACCGGAGAGATCGACCTCCCATGGGGCCTGACCTCCCTTGACCACGGCACCGACGATCCAGACACCGTCCCTCTTCAGTATCTCAATGGTCTGGACGAGATTCGTCTCGCGGGCGACTGGCAGATACTCGACGGCCCCCATGGCAGACTTCGCGGCCGCGGCGGTAACCCCGGCGGCGTGGTGCTTGGGCACGATGGCTCCGTGCGCTCCGGTCGCCTCGGCGGAGCGCAGAATGGCTCCCAGGTTGCGTGGATCCTGGATCTGGTCCAGGGCCAGGAAGAAGGCCGGCTCGCCCCGCTGCCCGGGTATGGCCAGCAGCTCATCGAGAGAAGCGTAATTCGCGCCCGCGACCCGCGCGACCACGCCTTGATGGTGTGGGGTGCCCGCGATGGCCGTCAGCTGGTCGCGGGTCCGGTAGGAGACCTTGACGCCAAGGCGCCTGGCCAAGCTCAGGAGGTCCTGGAGCGCGGGGCCTCGGCCCTCGGAAAGAATGGCGACTTCCTCCACCCGGCGGCTCTGGGCCCGCAGGAGCTCGAGCACGGGGTTTCGCCCGGAGAGAGGAGTGTCCTCGGCTTCGGGGGCGCTCATGACCCGAGCCTCCATTTGGTGCCGCCGCCGCCGTCGCGCGAGTCCTTGAGCGTGACGCCGAGCGCTGTCAGCTCGCCGCGCAACCGGTCGGCCTCGGCGAAATCGCGCTGCTTGCGGGCCTGCTCGCGGAGGTACAGGAGGGATTCGATCCGGGCCTTGAGCTGCGGATCCACGGGCCGCTCCGGCCGCCCGCCCGGCTCGAGCAAACCGAGCGCTCGCGCGAGCGTCACCAGCTCGCCCACGCCCATGAGGAGGACGCCCGCCGCGAGCCGGCCGTCGTCGGCCTGCGCGCGCGCGCCCTGGAGCAATCGCGCGAGGTCGAACAGGACACCGAGCGCCTGCGGCGTGTTGAAGTCGTCGTCCATCGCCGCCTCGAAGCGCGCGCGGTGGGCGGCAATCTCGTCGAAGAGCCCGCCGTTGGGTCCGGGCGCTGGCGTGCCCTTGGCCGCGATGCGGTCGGCCTCCTCGACGAGAGCCCGCAGGCGGCCCAGGGCCTTGGCCGAGTCGCCCACTCGCTCCTCGGCCCACTCGAGCTGGTGACGGTAGTGGGTGCCGAGCATCCAGAGCCTGAGCGCGTCGGGGTCGTGGCGTTTGATGAGCTCGCGGATCGTGAGCGTGTTCCCGAGCGACTTCGACATCTTCTCGGCGCCCAGGTTCAGCATGCCGTTGTGCAGCCAGTAGCGCGCGAACGGCTTACCCGTGTCGGCCTCGGCCTGGGCGATTTCGCACTCGTGATGCGGGAAGACCAGGTCGGTGCCGCCGCCGTGGATGTCGAACGTCTCGCCGAGGTAGAGCATGGACATCACGGAGCACTCGATGTGCCAGCCCGGCCGGCCGGGGCCCCACGGACTCCCCCACGTGGGCTCGCCGGGCTTCGCCGCTTTCCAGAGGGCGAAGTCGCGAGGGTCGCGCTTGCGCTCGTCCACCTCCACGCGCGCGCCCGCGAGCAGCTCGTCGAGCTTCTTGCCCGAGAGCCGCCCGTAGGGAGGAAACCGACGGATCTCGAAGTACACGTCGCCGTCGACGACGTACGCGACGCCCTTCGCCACGAGGCGCCCGATCAGCGCGACCATCTCAGTGATGTGCTCGGTGGCCTTCGGCGCGACGTCGGGTGGGAGGAGGCCGAGCGCCGCCATGTCGCGTCCCTCCGCCTCGATGTAGCGGTCCGCGATCTCCACGGCGGAGACGCCCTCCCGATTGGCGCGTTGGATGATCTTGTCGTCGACGTCGGTGTAATTCCGCACCGTCTTCACCAGGAAGCCACGGTATTCCAAGTAACGACGGATCACGTCGAAGACGACCGCGCTGCGCGCGTGGCCGATGTGCGAGTAGTCGTAGGGCGTGACGCCGCACACATACATGCCCACCCGGCCAGCGACGAGCGGAGTGAAGTCCTCCTTGCTGCGCGTCATCGTGTTGTAGATCCTCACGGAGCCTCCACGTTGACGACAGCCATGGCGGCGATCCCCTCTCCGCGCCCGAGGAGTCCCAGCCCCTCGGGGCTCTTCGCCTTGACGCTCACGCGATCGGTGGGGACGCCCATGGTCTGCGCTAAGCGCGCGGCCATGGCGGGCAGGTGCGGGCCGAGCCGCGGCGCCTGGCAGATCACCGTGGCGTCCACGTTGACGAGGGTCGCGCGCCGCGCGCGCAGGGCGTCCAGGACGCCCTCGAGCAGGACCAGGCTCGAGACGCCCTTCCAGCGCGGGTCCGTGTCCGGGAACATTCGGCCGAGGTCGCCCAGGGCCAGCGCCCCGAGCAGCGCCTCGCAGACGGCATGGGTCAGGACGTCGGCGTCGGAATGGCCGCCGAGTCCCCGCTCGTGCGGCACGGCGATGCCGCCCAGCACGAGCGGGCGCCCGTCCACCAGCGGGTGGAGATCGAAGCCGAGGCCGCTCCGCGTGGAGGTCATGCCCTGCGCCCGCCCCCGACCCACGCCCGCGCCGCCTTGAGGTCGTCCGGCGTCGTGATCTTGAGGTTCTGCGGCAGCCCCTCGACCATGGAGACGCGCCCGCCCAGCCGCTCGATCAGCATGGCGTCGTCGGTGGCGCGGTAGCCGTCGCGCGCGGCCTTGTCGTGCGCCTCCGCGAGGAGCGCCCGCCGAAAAGCCTGCGGCGTCTGTGTCAGCCACAGTCCCTCGCGGGGGAGGGTCGTCTCGACGACGCGGTCCCGCACCCGCTTCACAGTCTCACAGACCGGCCAACCGCAGGTGGCGGCGCCGGGAACGCGCGCGGCGGCCAGCACCCGCTCGACGATCTCGGGAGTGATGAACGGCCTCACCGCATCATGGACGACCACCCATGCCGCCTCCGGGGGAACGGCCTCAAGTCCCAGCCTCACCGAGTCCTGCCGCTCTTCCCCTCCCGCGACCACGGCCAGCACCCGCGGCACCCTGAAGCGGGCGAGGAGCGCGCGGGTCGCCTCGACCCGGTCGCTCGGCGCGGCAATGACGAACCCGTCCAGCGACCGGCAGCGGGCGAGCGCGCGCAAGGTGTGGACGAGGATGGGCGCGCCCCCGAGGGTCAGGTACTGCTTGGGCCGTGAGCCGCCCATGCGCGCGCCCACGCCTCCCGCCGGCACAACCGCGACGGCGGTCTTCACTTGGACGCGCCCTCCTCTTCCCTCAGACGGGCGAAGATCATGCGCCCGGCCGTGGTCTGGAGCACCGAGGTGACCGTGGCGCTGACCTGCTGGCCGATGAAGCGCTTGCCGTGGTCCACCACCACCATCGTCCCGTCGTCGAGGTAGGCGACGCCCTGGCCGACCTCCTTGCCCTCCTTGACGACGTGGACATGCACCACCTCGCCTGGCAGCACGACCGGCTTGAGCGCGTTCGCCAGCTCGTTGACGTTGAGCACCGACACGCCCGACAGCTCCGCGACCTTGTTGAGGTTGTAGTCGTTGGTGACGACCTTGCCGCCCATCGCCTTGCCCAGCTCGATCAGCTTCCGGTCCACCTCGCGGATATGAGGGAAGTCCTGGTCCTCGACGCGGACGGTCGTCCCCGGGATGCGCTGCAGGCGCTGCAGCACGTCGAATCCGCGCTTGCCCCTGTTGCGCTTGAGCGGGTCGGGCGAGTCTGCGATCTGCTGCAGCTCGCGAAGGACGAACTGCGGGACGACCAGCGTGCCGTCGAGGAAGCCCACCTCGCAGAGGTCCACGACGCGGCCGTCGATGATCACGGAGGTGTCGAGGATCTTGAACCCCTCGCGGCGCGCGGCGGTCTTGGGGAAGAGCTTGGCCGACATGTCCTCGAGCTCGTCCCGCTTGGCGAGCGCGACCGAGGCGCCCAGGTAGGAGAAGAGCAGGCCGAAGAGCCCGCGCCCGAGCGGCCCCGCGTCGGGTGAGACGGCGCCCATGGCGGTCCCCAGCCCGAGCCCGAGCCCAAGCCCCACGATGCCACCCATGGCACCCCAGAAGATCCGGTCCACTGGGATGCGCCGCGCCTGCCACTCGAGCAGGACCGCCAGCACCCCGAAGAGGAAGCCGGCGCCGCCGAGCCACCAGTTGGTGGCGTGAATGCCGAGCGGCGGGCCGAAGGCCATTCCCGCTCCGGTCGCCGCCGCCAGCATGAATACCCGCACGATGACGATTCCCATCATGGTCGCCTCTCAGTGTCCTAACAGTGCCTTGACCGCTTCATCCACCGACCCCACCCCGTGCACCTCAAGGGGCTGCGCGGCGCCCGCCGCGAGATTGTTCTGCGGCACCACCGCCGCCGTGAAGCCCAGGGCCGCCGCCTCCTTGAGCCGCGCCGCGAACCCCGCCACCGCGCGCACCTCGCCGGCGAGGCCGACTTCGCCCATGATCACCGTGTCGCCCCGCACGGGGCGGTCGAGATAGCTCGAGGCCGCCGCCACGACCACGCCCAGATCCGCGGCGGGCTCAGTGACGCGGCCGCCGCCCGCCACGTTGACGAAGACGTCCTGGCTCTGCAGCGGAAATCCGACCCGCTTCTCGAGCACCGCCAGCAGCAGGCAGACCCGGTTGTAGTCGGCGCCGAGCACGGTGCGGCGCGGCGTCCCGAAGCTGGCCGGCGTCACCAGCGCCTGGAGCTCGAGGAGCAGCGGCCGGCTGCCCTCGAGGCTCGACACGATGACCGACCCGGCGGCGCCGCGTGGCCGTTCGGCGAGGAAGAATCCCGATGGGTTCGTGACCTCGGCGAGGCCCTGCTCTCCCATCTCGAAAACGCCGATCTCGTTGGTCGAGCCGAAGCGATTCTTGACGGCGCGCAGCACGCGGTACGCGTGGTGCTGCTCTCCCTCGAAGTAGAGCACGGTGTCCACCAGGTGCTCGAGGACGCGGGGCCCGGCGATCGCGCCGTCCTTGGTGACGTGCCCCACGAGGAACGTCGCCGTGCCGCGCCCCTTGGACCAGAGCATGAGGCGCGCCGCGCACTCCCGGACCTGGCTCACGCTGCCGGGCGCCGACTCGAGTCCGGGCAGGAAAACGGTCTGGATCGAGTCGACCACGATCGCGCGGGGCTTGAGCTCGGCCGCGTGCGCCTCGATCACCTGGAGATCCGTCTCGGCCAGGAAGTAGAGGCCGCGCGGCGAGATGCCGAGCCGATCCGCGCGGAGCTTGACCTGGGCCGCCGACTCCTCGCCCGAGACGTAAAGCACGGGGCCGGCGCGCTCCGACAGCGAGCGGCTCGCCTGCAGCAGGAGCGTGGACTTGCCGATGCCGGGGTCGCCGCCGATCAGCACCACCGAGCCGGGGACGACACCGCCGCCCAGCACGCGGTCGAGCTCGCCGATGCCGGTGGTGATGCGCTCGCCTGACGTCACCGCAATGTCGCCGATGGGCACGGGCCGGGCGCCGGCGGCGAGCTTGGGCCGTTCCGAGTGCGACGGCGCCGGCCGCTCTTCGACGAGGGCCACGTACGTGCCGGCCCGCGCGCAGTCCGGGCACGTGCCGGCCTTCGGCGCGGCGAAGCCGCAGGTCTGGCAGCGATAGACCGGGCGTTCCCTCGCCACTACTTTTCCTTCCCCGTCTGGCCCGTCTGAATGGTCGAGCGCACGAGCGAGCGCAGCAGGAAGCTCCGCTGGGCGCCCTCGAGGAACGTGACGAGGTTCTCGTAGACCGTCGGGTCCTCGATCAGGGCGCCCACCGTGCCCTCGCCCGACTTGAGCTTCTCGCTCACCGCGCGCAGGTTGGCGAGCGCCGCGCGGAAATCGGCCCCGGCCTCGCCCATGCTGCCGTTGCCGCTGCCCTCGAGCAGCCCGCCGAGCAGGCCCTCGCCGCGCGCGAGCTTTTCGGAGACGTCGCGGAAGTTTTTGGCGAGGGCCTGGAGGTCGCGCGCGACCGGCCGGTATTCCGGGTCGAACAGCAGCGCGGGCAGAAGGCCGTCCCCCGGGCCCGGGGTCGACGCGGCGCGGCCCAACGCGTCGAGCGCGGCCAGGAGCGCGCGGGCCGACTTGCCCGAGTCCTTGGAGAGCAGCACGCCCACGGCGCTTTCGCCGCTTTCGGCGCGGGCGATCAGCTGCTGAGTCGAGGCCAGGAGACCGTTGAGGCGCCGCAGCGCTTCGGGCTCCTCATAGACGAGGACGTGGAGCCACCCCTTGCCCCTCTCCACCTCGTCGGTGATCCGCCGAGCCGACCTGGCCGCCGCCCCGATATCGTCGAAGGCGCCGCCCTTGTCGAGCCTGTCCGCGGCGGCGCGAAGGGTCGACACCAGCTCGTTGATGGACTTGAGGGTGGCCGCGCCCTCGGCGAACATCCGGCTCATCTCCTGGGGGTCTTGCGAGGCCAGCGCCTCGCCGGGCCCGAGCGGCGGCGCCCCGGGCAAGCCCATCGTGATCTCGACGATCTTGTCGCCCAGCAGCCCCTGGGTCGAGATGCGCGCTTCGGAGTTTCGGCGGATGCGGTCCTGGAAACGGCGCGCGACGGTCATGGTCACCCGCACCTTGCCGCCGGGCTGCGGCGGCAGGATCACGCTCGTAACCCGGCCGATCTGCACGCCTGCCAGGCGCACCGTGGCGCCCTCGATCAAGCCGCCCACTTCGATGAACTCCGCCACGAGGTCGTACTTGCTCTCGAAGTACCGCGCCCGCGCGCCGAGCAGGTAGACGATGGCCAGGAACACGCCGAGCGCCACCAGGATGAAGGCGCCGATGCGGAGTTGGAGCCCGTAGCGCCGCTCGTCCGGCATTAGTCAGCCCTCGCCTCGCCGCTGATCCATTCAGCCCTCACCTCAGGGCTTCGCCCTTCAGCTCGAACTGCCGCGCCTGCGGCTCCTCGGCAGCGTCTCAGCTCGAACATCACCTACTCCTCCCGGAGCTCGCCGGCGAGGAAACGCCGGACATCGGGGTTGGACGAGCCGCGGATCTCACCCGGCGTGCCGAGATCGGCGAAGCGCCCCTGGTACAGGATCGCCATCTGGTCGGCAACCATGTCGGCGAAGCCGACGTCGTGGGTGACCACGATGGCTGTGTCGCAGACGCCGGCCCTGAGCGTCGCAATCAGCTCGGCGACCAGCCGGGCGTTTGTCGGATCGAGACCGGCCGTAGGCTCGTCGAAGAAGACGACCTCCGGCTCCATCACGAGCGCACGCGCGATCCCGACGCGCTTGCGCATGCCGCCCGACAGCGCGGCGGGCAGGAGCTCGTCCGTGCCCGGCATGCCCACCAGCGACAGGAAGCGGTGCACGCGGTCCGTGATCTCCCCCAGCGGCATCCGCGTATGCTCGCGCAGTGGGTACGCGACGTTTTCGAACACGGACAGCGAGTCGAAGAGCGCCGCGCCCTGGAAGACGAAGCCGGTGCGCTTGCGGACGGCCAGCATGGCCTCCTCCCTCATGCGCTCGATCCGCGTGCCGTAGAGCGAGACCTGCCCGGCATCGGGCCGGACCAGACCCGCCGAGATCCTCAGCAGCACGGTCTTGCCGGCGCCGCTGCCTCCCATGACGGCCAGCGTCGTGCCCTTCCGAAGGGAGAGGCTCACGCCGCAGAGGACCTCCTTCTGCTCGAAGGACTTTCGAACGTCACGCAGCTCGACGAGGGCCGGGGCCACGGTGTCCATCACCAGAAGAGCAGCAGCATGAGCTTGGTCAGGAAAAAGTCGGACACGATGACGGCCATGGCTACCTGCACCACGGTGTCCGTGGTGGAGCGGCCGAGCCCTTCCGTCCCGCCGCTCGTCTCGAGCCCGTTGTAGCAGCCGATGAGGGTGATGAGACCGCCGAAGACCACGCTCTTGCCGATACCGGTCAGGAAATCCTTCATCACGACCCAGTAGGAGATCGTGTTCCAGTAGAGATACGGGTCAACGTCGCGGTCGAAGACCACGATGAGCATGCCGCCCAGGAGCCCGATCGCGTCGGCCATGATGGTCACGAGCGGGAACACGACGAGCGCCGCCAGGATGCGCGGGACGATCAGCTTCTTGATGTAGTTGACCCCGATGGCCCGCAGCGCGTCGATCTGCTCCGTCACCTTCATCGAGCCGAGCTCGGCCGTGATGCCGGAGGCAACCTTGCCGCCGACCAGGATGGCCGTCAGCACGGGCCCGAGCTCGCGCAGGATCGACAGCGCGACGACGGGTCCGACGTAGTTCTCGGCGCCGAAGCGCGCCATGTTCACGGCGGACTGGAGCGCCAGCACCATGCCCGTGAAGAGCGCGGCCGTGAGGGCGACCACGAGCGAGCGGACGCCGATGATGTCGATCTCCCGCGCCACGATGACGAGGTACGACGGGGGGAGCCTGAGGTTGCGCATCACCCGGAGCGTCAGCAGCCCTAAGCCCCCGTACCAGGCGACGGACTCACGCCCATGCCGGCGCGCGTACGCGAGCACGCTCACCTGGCGCCCCCGCTGAAGCTCTCGACGCCAGCGAAGCTCTCGACGAAAGTTCGGAAGTCGCCGCGCCCCGTCTCGAACGCCGCCGCCGGCGCGACATAGAGAAAGTCGTAGACGCAGCGCTCGCCCTTGATCACCACCGCCTCGACCCCGACGGGCGCGCCGTCGAGGCTGCCCCGCACCACGGCGCGCTGCGCCGGGCGCCCGGCCAGCGTGAGCGGCCCGCCGTCCTCGAGGACGCGGTCCTTGAGGCCGAAGGTCAGGTGACGCGTCAGCACGGTCAGCGGTCGGCCGGCCGTCTTGTCGTCGCAGGTCGCGTCGGCCAGCATGCCGCCCGCGGGGTCCTGCCGCTGGAGCTCGAGCTCGGCCGCGCCGCCCGGCTTGACCGCCCACCCCTGTCGCGGGAGGCTGACCTGGTAGCCCTTGGGCGAGTAGAAGATACCGTTCTCGATACGGCTTGCGCTGCAGCCGGCGAGAAGGACCGCAACGAGAAGAACCCACGCCCGCTTCATCACCTGCTCTTCTCCTCGTGGCGGCGGGCCAGCTCCTCGAAGACCCGGCGAAGCGGGATGCCCCGCGAGGCGAGCAGCACCATGGTGTGAAACCACAGGTCCGCGACCTCCGAGACGAGGCGCGCGTCACCCTCGCCACCGAGCGCCGCCGTGACCACCTCGGTCGCTTCCTCGCCGATCTTCCGGCAGATCTGCGCTTCCCCGCGCTCGAAGAGCCCCGCGGCGTACGACCCCGACGGCCGCTCGACCTTGCGCGACTGGAGAACCCGCTCCAGCACCTCGAGCATGGCGGGGCCCGCGCCCGAGGCCCGCGGCCCAGCGGCCTGCGACCCAGCGGTCTGATGCAATGTCCCGCCTTCGAGACGCGTGAAGAAGCACGACCGCGCCCCCGTGTGGCAGGCGACGCCGTCCTGGTGCGCCTGGACCAGCAGCGTGTCGCGGTCGCAGTCGGCGTAGAGGCCATCCACGTGCTGCGTGTGGCCGGACGTCTCGCCCTTGCGCCAGTGGGCCCGGCGCGAGCGGGACCAGAAGTGAGCGAGCCCGGACTCGAGCGTCTTCGCCAGCGCCTCGCGGTCCATCCACGCCACCATGAGCACCTCGCCGGTCTCGGTCTCCTGGACCACGGCGGGGATGAGCCCGTCGCCGTCCCACTTGAGCTCGTCGAGCACGCTCACGCCTCTATCCTCACGGCGACTCCGCACTGGCGCAGGTAGACCTTGGCCTCGCTGATCGTGTGGCGGCCGAAGTGGAACATGGAGGCCACAAGCACGGCGTCGGCCTTGCCATCGACAACGCCCTGGCGCAGGTGCTCGAGCGTGCCCGCCCCTCCCGAGGCGATGACCGGCACGGAGGTTGCCTCGGACACGGCGCGCGTCAGCTCGAGGTCGTAGCCGTCGCCCGTGCCGTCGCGGTCCATGCTGGTCAGGAGGATCTCGCCCGCGCCCAAGGCCTCGACCTCGCGCGCCCACTGGACGGCGTCCCGTCCGGTCGGCCGGCGGCCGCCGTGAGTGTAGACGCCCCAGCTTCGCTCCTCGCCCGGCTCGCGCTTGGAGTCGATCGCCACCACGATGCACTGGCTGCCGAAGCGCTGCGCGGCGTCCCGGATCAGGTCGGGCCGCGCGAGCGCAGCCGTGTTGAGCGAGACCTTGTCGGCGCCCGCGCGCAGGAGCGTGCGGATGTCCTCGATGCTGCGGATGCCGCCGCCGACCGTGAGCGGCATGTAGATGCCCTCGGCCGTCCGGCGCACGACGTCGAGCATGATGGCCCGCTCCTCGTGGGACGCGGTGATGTCGAGGAAGACCAGCTCGTCCGCGCCCTGGGCGTCGTAGGCCAGCGCCGCCTCGACCGGGTCACCCGCGTCGCGGAGGTCGACGAAGCGGACGCCCTTGACCACGCGGCCGCCGTGGACGTCGAGGCACGGGATCATGCGCTTGCAGAGCATGAGGTTATCGGGCCTCCGCGAGCGCCGCGCGGAGGCTGACCGCGCCCGTGTACAGCGCCCGGCCCACGATCACGCCGTCGACTCCCGGGATGGCGGCCAGCTGCCGGATGTCCTCCAGCGAGCCCACGCCGCCCGAAGCGAAGACGGGGATCCCGGCGGCCCGGGCAACGGCCTCGGTGCTCCAGATATTGGGCCCGCCCTGGGTGCCGTCCCGCGCGATATCCGTGTAGATGATGGTGCCGGCACCTGCCGCTGCCGCGTCGCGCGCGAGTGCCACCGCCTCGAGCTCCAGCACGCGAGTCCAACCGTCCACGGCCACGCGGCCGTCGGAGGCGTCCAGGCCGACGATGATCCGGTCCTCGAAGCGCCGGCACACCTCGCCGAGAAAAGCGGGGTCGAGCGCCGCGCGGGTGCCGACGATGGCCCAGCGCGCGCCGGATTCGAGCACGGCCTGGACATGCTCAAGTGTCCGCAGGCCGCCCCCGACTTCGACCGGAATCGAGACGGCGCGCGCGATCGTGCGGATGATCGCCGTCTGGACGGGGCCGCCGCCGAACGCGCCGTCGAGATCCACGACGTGGAGGCGCGGCGCGCCCTCGGCCTCCCAGCGCTCCGCCATCGCGACGGGATCGTCCGAGAACACGGTCTCGGCTGAGGCCTTGCCCTGGAGCAGGCGGACGCACCGGCCGCCCTTGACGTCCACGGCGGGGATGACCTGAAAGCTCATAATTCAGCCCTCGCCGCGCCGCGCATCAATTCAGCCCTCGCCGCGCCGCTTCGCGACTCAGCTCGAACGGCCACGCCTGCGGGATCATCTCAGCCCTCAGCTCGAAATTCATCCGCCGCGCCGGTCCCGCACGAAGGCGGCGAAGTTCTCGAGGAGGCGCAGGCCCCAGCGCTGGCTCTTCTCCGGATGGAACTGCGTCGCGAAAAGCGGGCCCTTGCCCACGGCGGCCGGAAAGGTGACGCCGTAGGTGCAGGTCGCCACCTGCAGCGACGCATCGGCCGTCGTCGGATAGTACGAGTGCACGAAGTAGAAGTGGGCGCCGCTCGGGATGCCGTCGAAAATCGGGAGGTCGCCGTCGTGCCGGACCGTATTCCATCCCATGTGCGGCACTTTGAGCCCGGAGGGAAACCGCCGGACCACGCCGGGGATGACGTCGAGTCCCTTGCCCTGCCCGAATTCCTCGCTCTCGGTGAAGAGGAGCTGGTACCCGAGACAAATCCCGAGGAACGGCCGCCCTTCGTCGAGCGCGGCCCGGAGAGGGTCGAGGAGACCGAGGGACTGGAGGTTGCCCATGGCGTCGTGGAAGGCGCCGTCGCCGGGCAGCACGAGGGCGCGGGCGTCCCCGATCACGCGCGGGTCCTGGGTGACGACGGCGCGCATACCGAGGCGTCCCAGCGCCTTCTCGACGCTGCCCAGGTTGCCACGCCCGTAGTCGATAACGGCGATCACGCTACAGCGTCCCCTTCGTCGAGAGGACTCCGGCGATGCGCGGGTTGAGCCTCGTCGCCTCCGCCAGCGCCCGGCCGACCGCCTTGAACACGGCCTCGGCGATGTGGTGGAGGTTCTGGCCGTAGTGCATGTTGACGTGCAGCGTGATCTCTGCGTTGAAGGCAAGGGCGCGGAAAAAGTCCTCGAGCAGGTCGAGATCGAAGTTCGAGATCCGCGTCCGCCTCACGGGCACGTTGAACACGAGGAAAGGCCGGCCGGAGATGTCCACCGCCGCGTGCAGGAGCGCCTCGTCCATGGGCAGGAAGGACGCGCCGTAGCGCGCGATGCCCACCCGGTCGCCCAGCGCCTCCCTGAACGCCTTGCCGAGACAGATGCCGACGTCCTCGACCGTGTGGTGGAGATCCACCTCGAGGTCGCCGCGCGCGACCACCGTCAGGTCCATGAGCCCGTGCTTGGCCCACGCTTCGAGCATGTGATTGAAGAACGGGATGCCGGTCTCGACCTTGGAGGCGCCCGTGCCGTCCAACCCGACCTGCAGCACGATCTGCGTCTCCTTGGTCTTCCGCTCAACCCGTCCCTGGCGGAGGCCCAGGGGCGCCCCGCTCGCCATCGCTGCCGTCATGTCGTGCCTCCCATTCGCTCGATGCGCACCGTCGCCGCGGCCCCGTGACCGTCGAGCCCTTCCACCCGCGCGAGCTCCGCCAGGTGCGGCGCCGCGTCCCGGAGCCCCGCCTCCGCGTACTGGATGACGCTCATTCGCTTCACGAAATCTTCTGTGCCGAGCGCCGACGCGAAGCGCGCCGTGCCCCCCGTCGGCAGCACGTGGTTCGGCCCGGCGACGTAGTCGCCCACGACCTCGGGGGTCAAGCGGCCGAGGAAGACGGCGCCCGCGTTCCGCACCCGCGAGAGCAGCGCCTCGGGATCTTCGACCTGGAGCTCGAGGTGCTCGGGCGCGAGCAGATTCGCGACCTCCACCGCCTCCTCCAGGCTCCGCGTCAGCACGAGGGCGCCGTGGGCCTCTAGCGCCGCGCCCGCGATCTCGCGCCTCGGCAGCGCGCCGAGCTGGAGCGAAGCCTCGCGCTCGACGCGATCGATCAGCGCCCGCGAGGGAGTCAGGAGAACGGCGCGGGCCATCGGGTCGTGCTCGGCCTGGGCGAGGAGGTCCGCCGCCACGAAGACCGCATCGGCGCTCTCGTCGGCCACGACCACGATCTCGCTCGGTCCCGCCACCATGTCGATGCCCACGTCGCCGAAGACCCGGCTCTTGGCGAGCGCGACGTAGAGATTGCCCGGCCCGACGATCTTGTCGACGCGACGGATCGTCTCGGTCCCGTACGCCAGCGCGGCCACGGCCTGCGCGCCGCCGACCCGATACGCCTCCGTCACGCCGGCCACCCGAGCGGCGGCGAGCACGGCGGCGTTCAGCGACTTGTCGGCCGACGGCGGGGAGACCAGCACGATCTCCCTCACGCCGGCGACCCGCGCGGGGATGACGGTCATCAGCACCGTGGACGGATACGCCGCGCGTCCGCCGGGAACATACACCGCCACGCGGTCGATCGGCCGCACTTCTTGGCCCAGCCGCGAGCCCAGGGCATCGGTCATCCGCCAGGAGCGCGGCGCGGACTCGCGATGGAAGCGCTCGATCCGTCCCGCGGCGTAGCGAAGCGCCCGCATGGTCGTGTCGCCAACGGTCCGTTCCGCCGCATCCAGCTCCGACGGCGTCACCGCGAGCTCCCTCGCCGTGAGCGCGACACGGTCGAAGCGCTCCGTGAACTCCAGCAGCGCAGCGTCCCCCTTGTCGCGCACGGCGACCACGATCTCCTCGACGCGCCGGTGGATTTCGGGATCGACGGCCGCCGGCGACCGATCGAGGGCCTTGGCCACTCCCGCGGCGCCCAGCGTGGCGGTCTCCATCCGCCTGATCATTTGGCGGCTTCCTGGCGCATGGCGGCGATCAGGGCGTTGACGCGGGCGTGGGCCGTCTTGAGCGACGCGCGGTTCACGATGAGCCGCGCCGTCGAGGACATGATCTCCGCGACCTCGACCAGACCGTTGGCCCGGAGCGTCTCGCCCGACTGGACCAGGTCCACGATGCGCTCGGCGAGACCCACGAGCGGCGCCAGCTCGATCGAGCCGTCGAGCCGGATCATCTCGACCTGGATGCCGCGCTCCGAGAAGTAGCGCTCGGTCAGCGCCGGGTACTTGGTCGCCACGCGGACCCAGGACCACTTGGTCGGGTCATCACGCTCCCAGAGCTCCCGCGGCTCCGCCACGACCAGCCGGCAGAAGCCGAACCCGAGATCGACCGGCTCGTACACGTCGGGCTGCTGCTCGGCGAGGATATCCTTGCCCACGATGCCGAGATCGGCGGCGCCATACTCGACGTAGGTCGGGATGTCTGCGGGCTTCAGGAAGATGAAGCGCAGGTCGCGAGACGCGTCGGTGAGCAGGAGGCGGCGCGTGTCGGCCTCGAGCCCCCGGATGCCCATGGCGGAGAGCAGCTGCAGCGCGGGGTCGAGCAGCCGGCCTTTGGGCAGCGCGAGCGTCAGCTGCGCGGTGGGGATCATCTCAGCACTCGCCTCGCCACGCTCGTGCCTGCGGGATCAACTCGGGCCTCGCCTCGCGACGGCCAGAGGCCGCCCCTCAGCTCGAACAGCGGGCCGTGTCTCGGCTCGAACCGCACTAGCTGACCCTCCGGATGCGGGCGCCGAGCGCCTGGAGCTTTTTCTCGAGAGCCTCGTAGCCGCGATCCAGGTGGTAGACGCGCGAGACCTCGGTGGTGCCGCGCGCCGCGAGCCCGGCCACCACGAGCGAGGCCGAGGCGCGCAGATCGGTCGCCATGACGGGCGCGCCCTGGTAGGCGCCGACGCCGCGCACGACCGCGATGGACCCCTCCGTCTCGATCAGCGCCCCCATGCGGCAGAGCTCGGCCACGTGCATGAACCGGTTCTCGAAGATGGTCTCCGTGATCTTGCTGAGCCCGTCGGCCAGCCCAAGGAGCGTCATCATCTGGGCCTGCATGTCGGTCGGAAAGCCCGGGAACGGGCTCGTGATGATGTCGGCCGCCCTCGGGCGCGCCGACCCGACGCAACGGATCCTGTCGCCGTCGACGGTCAAGGCCGCGCCGCACTCTTCGAGCTTCGCCAGGGTGGCCGTCATGTGGCGCGGCGCCGCGCCGGTGACCGTCACGTCTCCGCCGCTGATCGCCCCGGCGACGAGCAGGGTGCCCGCCTCGATCCTGTCGGGAATGATGCGGTGCCGGGCTCCACCGAGCTCGGCGACGCCCTCGATCTCGATGCGCTCGGTGCCCGCGCCCTCGATGCGCGCGCCCATGGCGATCAGCAGCCGGGCCAGGTCGGCCACCTCGGGCTCGCGCGCGGCGTTCTCCAGCACGGTCACGCCCTCGGCGAGCGCGGCAGCCATCATGAGGTTTTCGGTGCCGGTGACCGTGACGAGGTCGGCCGTGATCCGCGCGCCTTTAAGCCGGCTCGCCCGGGCTTCGATGTACCCGCGCTCGATGACGATGTCGGCGCCGAGTCTGGCCAGGCCCTTCAGGTGCTGGTCGATGGGGCGCACGCCGATGGCGCAGCCGCCGGGCAGCGCGACGCGCGCCACCCCGGTGCGCGCCAGGAGCGGCCCCAGCACGACCACCGAAGCGCGCATGGTGGACACGAGCTCGTACGGCGCCTCGTGGCTCGCCACGCACTTTACCTGGAGCCGCGTGGCGCCGCCGGGCCCCACGGACGTCTCGGCGCCCAGTCTCTCGAGGAGCTTGCGCATGGTCACCACGTCGGCCAAGGCCGGGACGTTCTCGAGCATCACCGGCTGGGCCGTCAGCAGGCTCGCGGCCATGGCAGGCAGGGCCGCATTCTTGGCGGCGCTGACCTGGACCTCGCCCCGCAGCGGGGTGCCGCCTTCGATGACCAGACGGGCCGGCATCAGCAGTCTATCCTCTGGGCCGCCGCAGCCGTGGGCGGCGCCGACGCCGTGCCCTCGGCCCACCGGCCCTCGATGTAACGCTCGATCTCGCGCAGGTCGCGACGCGCGCCGATACGCGAGAAGCCCTCGGCGGCCATCAGCGAGGCCAGCGACCCGGCCTGCTCCTCGCCGATCTCCATCAGGAGCCACGCGCCCGGGCGGAGGAAGCGCGGCGCCTCGGTGATGATCCGCCGCAGCACGCGCATGCCGTCGGGCCCGCCGTCGAGCGCCAGCCGCGGCTCGAATCGCTCGACCTCCGTGGGCAGCGTCGGGATGACGCCGCTAGGGCAATACGGAGGGTTGGCGACGACCATATCGAGGCTGCCGGCGAGCGAAGCCAGGGGGCCAAAGAGATCCCCGGCGAGGAGTCTCACGCGCGACGCCAGCCCGAGCGCGCGCACGTTGTCTGAAGCCACGGTCAGCGCGCCCAGCGACTGGTCCACGGCGAGCACCTCGAGATCGGGGCGGGCGGCCGCGAGCGCGCAGGCGATGGCCCCGCTGCCCGTGCCGATGTCGGCCACGAGCGCCCCAGGCCTCTCGGCGAGAAGCTCGAGCGCGCGCTCCACAAGGCCCTCGGTTTCGGGACGCGGGATCAGGACGTCGGGCGTCACCGCGATCCTGAGACCGCGGAACTCCTCGAAGCCCAGGATGTGCTGGACGGGCTCGTGGGCGGCGCGGCGGTCCAGGAGGGCCCTGAAGCTGGCGGCCGCGCGCGCGTCGACGGAACGGCGCGGCTCGACGTAGACCGTCAGTCGGTCGGTCCCGAGCGCTTGGGCCATGAGGCGCAGGGCGTCCTGGCGGGCGCAGTCGAGCCCGGCGAGCGCCAGTCGCCGGGTACCCTCTGCGAGGAGCGATGCCGCGGTGATCGTCACGACGCGGCTCCGAGCTTCCGCCGCTGATCTTCGGCGCTCAGCGCGTCCAGGATCTCGTCGAGGTCGCCCTCGAGGACGGCCGGCAAGCGATGGATCGTGAGGTTGATGCGGTGGTCCGAGATGCGGCCCTGGGGGAAGTTGTACGTGCGGATCCGCTCGCTGCGCTCGCCCGTGCCGACCTGGCTGCGGCGGTCGGCGGCGATGGCGGCGGCCTGCTCGTCCTGCGCGCGCTCGAGCAGCCGCGCCTTGAGCACCCGGAGCGCCTTCGCGCGGTTCTTGATCTGGGAGCGCTCGTCCTGGCAGGTGACGACGAGCCCCGTCGGGATGTGGGTCAGCCGCACGGCGGAGTCGGTCGTGTTGACGCCCTGCCCGCCGGGTCCCGACGACCGGTATACGTCCACCCGGATGTCCTTCTCCTCGACCCGGATGTCCACGTCTTCGGCCTCGGGCAGGACGGCCACCGTCACCGTGGAGGTGTGGATGCGACCGCTCGACTCGGTCTGCGGCACCCGCTGGACGCGGTGCACGCCGCGCTCGAACTTGAGCCGGCTCCAGGCGCCCCGGCCCTGGATAGACAGCACGATCTCCTTGAAGCCGCCCACGCCGGTCGGGTGGCTGTCCATCACCTCGACCTTCCACTTCTGGCGCTCCGAGTACTTCGTGTACATCCGCGCGAGGTCGGCGGCGAAGAGCCCCGCCTCGTCCCCGCCGGCGCCGGCGCGGATCTCCACGAAGACGTTCTTGTCGTCGTTGGGATCCTTCGGAAGGATCAGCGCGCGCAACTCGTCCTCGAGCTTGCCCTGGCGGGCGGCGAGCTCGTCCACCTCGGCCTGCGCCATCTCGCGCATGTCGCGGTCGGCGTCCTCGGCGGCCATGTGACGGGCCTCCTCGAGACGTCCCAGGAGCTGCTTGAACTCCTCGAACTTCTGGACGACCTCGGAAAGCTCCGAGGCGGCCTTGGCGGTTTTGGCGTAGTCGGCCGGCTGGCCGATGACGGCGGGGTCGGCCATCGAGCGGGTCAACTCGCGGTACCGCTCCTCGATCTGGCGGAGCTTGTCAAACATGGAGCGCCCTCATCGGGAGCTGGGCAGACAGTGACGCCGCCGCGCGGGGGGACGGGGACAGGAAACGCTTCGGGACACTGATTGCGTGGCGCGGCGCGCGGCCGGCCTGTGCCCTACCCCTCCGCGATCGGCTTCCTCTTGTACTTCCGCTGGAAGCGCTCGACGCGGCCGGCTGTATCCAGGAATTTGTGCTTGCCGGTAAAGAACGGGTGGCACTTGGAGCACACCTCCACCCGCATCTGCGGCTGGGTGGAGCGGGTGTGGATGACCTCCCCGCAGTTACAGGTAATCGTGGTGTCGACGTATTCGGGATGAATACCAGCCTTCACGGCCCACCTCCTGTATAAATGCGAATGAAGCTCAGAGGATAACAGCGAAGGCGACAAAACGCAAGAAATCCGATACTTCCACCCGATAGACCCCCCTGGGGCGGGGGACCTACCCCATCTGGCTCATCGCGCTCAGGAAGTCCTTGTTCGTCTTGGTCAGCTTGAGCTTGTCGAGGAGCAGCTCCATGGCCTCGACCGGGTTCAACTGGCTCAGGGCTTTGCGCAAGAGCCACACCTTCTGGAGCTCGTCCTTCTCAAGGAGCAGCTCTTCCTTCCGGGTGCCGGTCTGTTCGATGTTGATGGTCGGGAAGACCCGCTTGTCCATGAGGCGCCGGTCCAGGTGCACCTCCATGTTGCCGGTGCCCTTGAACTCCTCGAAGATCACGTCGTCCATCCGCGAGCCCGTGTCGACGAGGGCCGTCGCCATGATGGTCAGCGAGCCGCCCTCCTCGATGTTCCGCGCGGCGGCGAAGAAGCGCCGCGGCCGCTGCAGCGCGTTGGCGTCGAGGCCGCCGGAGAGCACCTTGCCCGAGGACGGGATGACCGCGTTGTGGGCGCGCGCGAAACGCGTGATGGAGTCCAGGAGAATGACGACATCTCTCTTGTGTTCGACCAGACGCTTGGCCTTCTCGATGACCATGTCGGCCACCTGCACGTGCCGCTGCGGCGGCTCGTCGAAGGTCGAGGAGATGACCTCACCCTTGACCGAACGCTGCATATCGGTCACCTCTTCGGGCCGCTCGTCGATCAGCAGCACGATGAGGTACACCTCGGGGTGGTTCTTGGCGATGGCGTTGGCGAGGTTCTGCAGCATCACCGTCTTGCCGGTGCGGGGGGCAGCGACGATCAAGCCGCGCTGCCCCTTGCCGATCGGGCAGAGCAGGTCCATGACCCGCGTCGTCAGGTTCTCCGATTCGTGCTCGAGCCTGAGCCGCTCCATCGGGTAGAGCGGCGTGAGGTTGTCGAAGATGGTCTTGTCGCGCGACTGCTCGGGCGTCTCGAAGTTGATCGCCTCGACCTTCAGCAGCGCGAAGTAGCGCTCGGTGTCCTTCGGCGGCCGCACCTGGCCGGAGATCGTGTCGCCCGTGCGCAGGTCGAAGCGGCGGATCTGCGACGGCGAAACGTAGATGTCGTCCGGTCCCGGCAGGTAGTTGTAGTCCGGCGCGCGGAGGAAGCCGAATCCGTCGGGGAGAACCTCGAGAACACCCTCGGCGAAGATGAGCCCGTCTCGCTCCGCCTGGCCCTGCAGGATCTTGAAGATCAGCTCCTGCTTCCGGAGGCCGCTGAAGCCCTGGACACCCAGGTCCTTGGCGACCCCGTTCAACTCGGTGATGGTCTTATCCTTCAACTCGGACAGGTTCATCCTGTTACCTCCTGCCCCACCGGACTCGGACGAGGCCTCATCGGTGGCGTCGGACTTCTGCGGCGAGGGCCGCCTGGGACTACGCTGCGAGATGGCGATCTCCGGGGGGTTGAATGTGTACGGGGTGTTGAAATCGACTACTTCGATCAATCTCCCACAGCCCCGCGGGAGATGTCAAACGAATTCTCGGGGGCCTCAGGCTGTCAGAGGCGCGTCTCGATAATGGCCTTGCCTCGGATCTCGACCAGCCACTCGTTCAGGCGAACGTCGTACTTCTGCTTGTAGAGGATATCGCGGATCTGGTTGCGCGCCTGGGTCAGCTGCTCGCCCGCCAGCGTCTCCTTGGACTCGAGCTCGAACAGGTGGTAGCCGACCGCCGAGCGGAACGGTGACGAGTGCTCCCCGGGAGAGAGCCGCAGGATGGCCTTCTCGATGTCGGGAGCCAGCTCTCCCCGCTTGAGCACACCGAGCCGGCCGCCATTCTTGGCGGTCGCGGTATCGTCGGAGAACTCCCGCGCCAGCTCGCCGAACTCCTCCCCGCCCATGACGCGCGTGAAGACGTCCTCCGCGCGCCGCCTCGCCGGCTGCCAGCCGTCCTCCCCCGCCCCCGCGGGCGGCACGAAAAGGATGTGCCGCGCCTCGAAAGACAGGCCCGTCTCGAGCTTTTCGCGGTTGGCGTTGAGGTACTGGTCGATATCCTCCTCAGTCACCGAGATGCGGAGGTTGACCTTGCGGCGCTTGATGCGCTCCACCAGCAGCTGCTCCCGAAGCCGCTTCTTGACTCCGTCCAGGCTCAGTCCCTGGGCCTTGACCATCTGTTCGAATTCGACCTCGTTCTTGGCGCCCAGCCGCTTCTGAATCTCGTCGAGCTGCTCCTTCATCTCCGCGTCGTCCACGACGATCTTCTCGCGCTCGGCCTGCTGGAGCTGGAGGCGCTTCTCGATGATGCTGGCCAGCGTCTTCTCGCGAAGCCCCGCGCGCTCCTCGGGCGTCGACGGCGCCTGCTTGGTCTCGTAGACGGCATAGGCCTCCGCCTCCTCCAGCTCGTACAGCGTGACGGCGTCGCTGTTGACGACGCAGATGACGCGGTCCACGACCAATTCGCCGTCCGAGAGCGGCGCGGGCCGCGAGAGGATCGGAGCGCGGACCTCGTGGGGAGGCGGCGGGGGCGGCGGGGGTTCGGGCGCCTTGGCCTTGCCCACGAGCGGCACCCACGAGGGGGTGGAGCAGCCGGACAGAGCCAAGAGCGCGGCGGCAGCCAGGATGAGGCGCGCCGCGCCGCTCACGCGAGAGACTCCAAGAGGGCCCGGAGCGTGTCGCGCACCGCGGGCCAGGGACCCGCAGGGACCGCTGCCTCCAACATGAACTCCTTCCGCATGCGCACTCCGCCGCCGGTCCGGCCGATGACGGCCAGGATCCGCTCGGGCGTTACGGGCGTCGACGGGGCGAAGGTCACGAGCACCCGGCCCCCACCGACCTCGACGCGCTCGGCGTGAAGTCGCCGGGCCAGCGCCCGAAGCCCCACCACGTCGAGCAGCGCCTCCACCGGCGGCGGCGGCGGGCCGAAGCGGTCCGCGAGCTCGGCCCGCATCTCCACGATCGCCCCGTCCCCGTCCAGGTCCGTCAACCGCTGGTAGATCGCGAGCCGCTGATTGACCTCGGGGACGTAGGCGTCAGGTAGGAGCGCCTCGACGCCCACCGTGATGACCGGATCCACCGTGGTCCCGGCCGGTTCGCCCTTCAATTCTCTCACGGCCTCGGCCAGGAGCTTGGTGTAAAGATCGAACCCCACGGCCGCGATGTGGCCGTGCTGTTCCGCGCCCAGGAGGTTGCCGGACCCGCGGATCTCCAGGTCCCGCATGGCGAGCCGGAAGCCGGCACCGAGCTCCGTCATGTCCTCGATGACGCGCAGGCGCCGCTGCGCCGTCAGGTCGAGACGGCCGTCGGCGGGCACCAAGAGGTACGCGTAGGCCTGCTGGCGCTCCCGTCCGACGCGGCCGCGCAGCTGGTAGAGCTGGGCCAGGCCGAAGCGGTCGGCGCGGTTGATGATGATGGTGTTCGACGCCGGGATGTCGAGCCCCGACTCAACGATGGCCGTCGAGACCAGGATGTCGGCCTGCCCGTCGACGAACTTGATCATCACCGACTCGAGCTCCCGCTCGCCCATCTGTCCGTGACCCATGACCACCCGCGCCTCGGGGCAGAGCGCCTGCACGAATGCGGTCATGGACGGCAGCGACTGGACGCGGTTGTGGACGAAGAAGACCTGGCCGCCGCGGCCGAGCTCCCGCTCGATCGCCTCCTTGATCACCGCACGGCTGAAGCCGGTGACCACGGTCTCAACCGGCAGCCGGTCGAGCGGCGGCGTCTCGATCACCGAGAGGTCTCGCACGCCCGCCAGCGACATGTACAGCGTGCGCGGGATCGGCGTGGCCGTGAGCGTCAGCGCGTCCACCGAGGCGCGCAGCTGCTTGACGCGCTCCTTGTGGGTGACGCCGAAGCGGTGCTCCTCGTCCACCACGAGGAGACCCAAGTTGCGAAACTGCACGTCCTTGGAGAGCAGCCGGTGCGTGCCGATGACGACGTCCACGGCGCCTGTCCGCAGGCCCTCGACGACCGCCTTCTGCTCTTTCGGGCTGCGGAAGCGCGAGAGAACCTCCACGCGAGCCGGGAACGCGCCGAAGCGGTCGCTGAAGGTGTGGAAGTGCTGCTGGGCGAGCACGGTGGTCGGCACGAGGACAGCCACCTGACGGCCGTCGGCCACCGCCTTGAAGGCCGCGCGCAGCGCGACTTCGGTCTTGCCGTAACCTACGTCACCCGCCACGAGCCGGTCCATGGGCCGCGGGCGCTCGAGGTCGGCCTTGACGTCCTCGATGGCGCGCAGCTGGTCGGGCGTCTCCTCGAAACGGAAGGCGGCCTCGAACTCGCGCTGCCAGGGCGTGTCGGGGGAAAAGGGCGCCCGCTCGGCGACTGAGCGGGCAGCGTAGAGCCGGAGGAGCTGCTCGGCCATCTGGCGAACGGCCGCGCGCACCGACTCCTTGATGCGCTGCCAGGCGCCGCCGCCCATGCGGTCGAGCCGAGCCGCGCCCGAGGGCGCGCCCATGTACTTGGAAATGAGGTCGAGCCGCTCGACGGGCAGGTAGAGCCGGCCGCCCTCGGCGTACTCGAGGAGGAGGAAGTCAGCTTCGCGGCCGTCCACGGCCATGGTCTGAAGCCCGTGGTAGCGGCCGACGCCGTGGGACTCGTGGACCACGAGGTCGTTGGGGTTGAGGTCGGTGAAGGCCGCGATGGCCTGGCCCCGCTGGAAGACCGGGCGGCGGAGCCGGCGGCGCCGCGCGCCGAAGATGTCTTCCTCGGCGAGAAGGACGAAACCCAGCGCCGGCAGCTGGAAGCCGGCGGCGCAATCGCCGGCGATGACACCGAGCCCCTCGCCGCTCCAGAGGGATGCGCCGGGCCAGGGCTCGAGGTCGTGCTCGGCCAGGATGCCCCGGAGACGGACGGCCTGCTGCTCGTCGTCCACGACGAGGCGCACGGCGAAGCCCTCGGCCCGCCAGCCTCGGATCTCGCCGGCCAGCTCCTTGAAGCGGCCCTGGAAGCCGCCCACCGAGCGCGCGCCCATGGCGACGCGCGGCGCGCTCCCGGCTCCGCGCTGGAGCAGCGGCAGCTCGAGCCGCTGGAACCCGGACAGCGCCTCCGCGAGCGGCACGGCCGAGGGCGCGTCCTCAGGGGGCGCTTCGAGGAGCGCCGGGTCGTCGAGAATCACCAGCGCGTCACTCGGAAGCCAGGCCGAGAGCAGGACGGCGGAGCCCGGATCGGCCCCGAGCGGCAGGACGACGATCTCGCGGAGCGACTCCACCGAGCGCTGGGTCGTGGGGTCGAAGAGACGCAACGACTCGACCTCGTCGCCCACGAACTCGGCCCGCACCGGCCGCTCGCGCGCCGGCGAGAACACGTCCACGATGCCGCCCCTCAAGCTCCACTGCCCGACCTCGACCACGGTGTCCACGCGCTCGTATCCCGCGGCCTCGAGCCGGCCGAGGAGCACGTCGCGCTCGATCGTGCCGCCGACCTCCAGGGAGAAGGTGCGCGCGCGGAACTCACCGGGCGGGAGCAGCGGGGCGGCGAGCGCGGAGGGCGTCGCGACCACGACGACGGGGCGCCCGCGCGCCATATAGTGGCAGGCCCGCGCGCGCTCGGCCGCGTGGTCCCGATGCCGGCCGCGCCACGAGGCGGGCTCGGCGGGCGGGAACTCCAGCACGGGCGCAGCGCCCGCGCCCTCGAGGCTGTCCAGGAAGAAGCGGGCGTCCTCGGCCATCCGGTGCCGCTCCGGCATTCCGGGTGCCAGCAGCAGCGCGGGCCGTCCCGTCTGGCTCACGAGAGCGGCGGCCACGAGGGCGCGGGCGGAGCCCCAGAGCCCGTCGGCCTGGAGACAAGGAACTCCCCGGGCGAGGGCCGCCCCGAGCTCTCCAAGCGCGGCCCACCGGGACAGGATCGACTCCGAAGCCGTGACGTTCATGAACGCTTGCTGCGTGACACAGGGATCTACGCTACCACGATGCAGCGGGAGCGGCTTGGGTCGGACGTCAGGCCCTCGGGCCCCGCGCCAGATAGAAGCTCAGGGTTTCGAGCTCAATGGAGAGGTCCACGCTCTTGAAGCGGACGTCCTTCGGCGCGCGGATCCGGCCGGGGGCGAAATTGAGGATCGCCTTGATGCCTGCCGACACGAGCGCCTCCGTCACGGGCTGCGCCGACTCGGCAGGCACGGCCACGATCGCGAGCTGGAGCTTGCGGGCCTTGGCCTCCCGGGGCAGATCGCGGAGTGGCAGGATGGGCACGCCGTCGGCCGCCTGCCCGAGCTTGCCTGGGTCGTCGTCGAAGATGGCCGCGATCCGGAAGCCCTGGCGCGCGAAGCCCTTGTAGTGGAAGAGCGCGGAGCCGAGGTTGCCGAAGCCGACGAGCGCCACCTGCCATTCGCGGTCCAGCCCGAGGATCTTCTGCAGTTCGGCCTTGAGGCCCGAAATGTAGTAGCCGATGCCCCGAACGCCGAACTCGCCGAAGTAGGCCAGGTCCTTCCGTACTTGGGCGGAGTTGAGATTGAAGCGCTCGGCCAGCTCCTGGGAGGAGATGGTCTTGATCCCGTCTTCCTCCAGCTGCTGGAGACACCGGGTGTAGACGGACAGACGGCGAACCGTCATCTCCGGGATCCGGGGAATCTTGAACTGGGATCGTCGAGTCATTCCGTTCCCGGCCGTCTCCGCCCGCCTCGCTCGAGAGCGCGGCGCGGGGCGCCCCGGGCGATCGCGGGACGCCCGCCGCCGTCTACTTTATCGGCTGGACGAAAAGCAGGATCGCGGCGATGACGAACACGTACAGGGCCAGCGACTCGATGAGCGCCAGACCGATGATCATGACGGTCTGGATGCGGGCGGCAGCGCCGGGCTGTCGCGCCACGGCTTCCGCGGCCGAAGCCGCGGCCAGGCCCTGACCGACGCCGCAAAGACCCGAGGCGATGCCCATGCCCAGGCCGGCGGCCAGCACCGCGAAGGGCCCCACCCAGCTGCCGCTCCCGCCCTCGGCGGCGAAAGCCAGGCTCGGGATCGAAAGCAGCGACCACGTCATCAACGTCAGTATCAGTGAACGTCGCACGACTTGTCCTCCTTGGCAGTGGTGAACGGCTAATGGTGCTCGGCTTCCTCAAGGGCCAGGGCGATGTAGACCATGGACAGAATGCAGAAAATGAACGCTTGCAGGAACGCCACCAGGATCTTGAGCGGCAGCATGAACCCGGTCGTGAACGCGACCATAAGAGCCACAAGCGGGGTGCCTAGCACGAGCCCGGCCACCTTTCCCGTCAGCACCCAGCCGAACAACCAGTCAAAGCCCGTGAGGAGGAAGAGGACTCCGAGCAGGATGTGGCCGGCGAACATGTTGGCGAAGAGCCGGAGCGACAGCGATAGCATCCGCGCCAGGTGGCTCACCACCTCGATGGGGAACATGAGCGGTGCGAGCCACGGTACCGGCCCACCGAAGTGCTTGATGTAGGCGAACAGCCCCTGCTTCCGGATCCCTACATAGTGGTAGTAGCAGAACACGATCACCGCGCAGGGGATGGTGGTGTACATGTTGCCCGTCGGCGCGATTAGTCCTGGGACGAGACCGAGCAGGTTGGAGGTGAGGATGAATAGTCCCAGCGTCGCGATCAGGGGTAGGAAGCGGCGCCCGTCGTGGCCGATCACCTCGTCGAGCATAGCCAGGAATTGCTCGAGGACGACTTCCATGAAGTTCTGGAGTCCCCTCGGCGCCATCTGGAGATTCCGCGTGGCGGCCAGGGACAGAAGGACCAGGATGCCCATGGCCACCCACGCGTAAAAGACATGGTCGGGGATACCCAAAGGGGCGAGGCTGACGATCGGCGGATGCTCAATGGCTCCCACTGGATCCTCTACACAGTGGCGCGGGCGGCGCGGAGCCCGAGGATGATCAGGACGGGAGGCAGGACCGACAGCCCGGCCACGAGCCCCATCGGGTGGGCAGCGCCGCTCCACAGCAGCAAGGCCACGACCCCGAAGAGGACCGCATAGCGCAGGGCCAGAGCCATCACCCACAGCGGGTGGGACCGGCCGCCGGCGAGGAAGGCGCCGGCGTTGCGGACGCCACGCGAGAGCCAGTGAAGGCTGCCCAGCGAAAGCAGTCCGCCGGCCAGGGTGCCGAGCGCGCTCGATGCGCCGCCGATCCACGCGCTGGCCAGCAGCACTGGCACCAGGAGCGCCAGCGATACCCGGCTCACGCGTGCGACCAGCTCAAGACCCATCGCGCTCCCTTTGCTCTGCCCGCTTGATTGATCGAAATAGATTGCGGAATCCCGCGACGATGCCCACGCCCAGCCCGATCAGCGTGAACCACGGACTGCTGTTGAGCCAGCGGTCCACAAAGTAGCCGCCGATCATCGCGCCGGCCGTGGCCACCACTAGGGTGATACCCACCGATGCCAGCATGCCGAGCGACCCCCAGGGCGACGACTTTGCTGCCATCGCGGGCGCCCTCAGCAAGCCAATGGGTACGTCATGTGAATGGAAACACTATCACAGCGATTTCGGGAAGACAAGGGGCCTAACGTGCTTGAATTGCTGCCGAACATAGGCTTGATCTCCCGTCAGTCAGTCACAAACGCAGGAATTTTGCCGGCCTGTTCCAGCCCCGCTTCGTCCTGGCACTAGCCAAAGACCCCGCCCATGCGCCCTGCCGCGAGACGGTTGATGATGACCACGCTCAGGGCGGCGACGGCGATCAGGATGACGCCGAGCGCGGCCGCCTCGCTCGACGAGCCCGCGATGTAGAAGGCGAAAATGCCGTTGGTGATCATCTCCCAGCCGCCGAGGGCCAGAAAGAGCACGGCCGAGGCCTCCTGGAGCGAGGTCATGAAGGAGAAGAGGCTGCCCACGACGACGCCCTTCCAGATGAGCGGCAGCGTCACGTCGCGAAAAGCGCGCAGGCCCGAGGCGCCCACGCTCGCGGCCGCCTCCTCCATCGAGCGGTGGACAAGCTGCAGCGAGGAGTAGGCGCCGCGTACCGTGTACGGCAGGCGCCGCACCGCCAGCACCAGCGGCATGACGATCCAGTAGGAGGTCAGACCACGGTCGAAGCCCGGCAGGTCGAAGTGGAAGGCGCGGATGTAGGCGATGCCGATCGCCGTGCCCGGCACCGCCAGGATCAAGGTGTTCAGCGAGTCGAGCGCCCCGCGCCCCGGCATCGTCGAGCGGCCGAGGATCCAGGCGATGGGCACGCCGACGGCGATGCAGAGCACCACCGCGAGCCCCGAGTAGAGGAAGCTGTTGACGATGTACTTCGGGGTCTCGACGATGACGCGCTCGTAATGCTGGAGCGTATAGGACAGCGGCAGCGGCGTCAGCGACCACCCCCGGCTGAAGGACGCGAGCGCGACGCCGACGTACGGGATGAAGGACAGCAGCATGAGGACCGAGAGGAAGGCGACGGCCGCGGCCTGGCGCGGCGGGGAAAGGCGGCGGCGCGCAATGGTTGAGTAAGACAGGGACGAGTAGTCCTTGAGCCCGACCCAGCGGCGAGCTACCAAGAGAAAAGCGACGGCTAAGAGCACCATCAGCGCGGAGATGACGATGCCCATCCGGAAGATCCGCCGGTCCACGAACTGGACGATGTTGAGATAGGCTTGGGGCGCGAGGAGATCCTGGACCCCCAGGATGAGCGGCGTCGCAAAATCGGAAAACGTCCAGATGAAGACCAGGAGCGCGCCCGCGACGTAGCCCGGCGTGGTCAGCGGCAGGGTGATCGTCCGGAACTTCGTCCAGCCGCGGGCCCCGACGCTCTCGGCCGCCTCCTCGAGCGCGGGGTCGATCTTGCCGAGGGCGTCCACCACGTTGAGCGTGATCATCGGGAAGAGGTGGAGGGTCTCCACCAGCACCACGCCGTGGATGCCGTACAGGAAGTTGATGGGCTTGAGCATGTCGAAGAGGTCCATCAGCAGCACGTTGACCGAGCCCGCCCGCCCAAGGATGAACGTGAAGCCGAGCGTCCCCACGAGCGGCGGCGAAATGATGGGGATCAGGGTCAGGTAGCTGAAGAGCCCCCGGCCCCGGAAGTCGAAGCGCACCAGGAGGAAGGCAACCGCGATCCCGATCACGGAAGACGCCGCGACGGTCGCGACACCGAGGACGAGCGACTTCCAGAGCGCGCGCAGGTAGAAGCTGTCGGTGAAGAAGCCGGCGAAGTTGGCGAGGGTCAGCCGTCCCGCCTCGTCGGTGACCGCGTCGTAGAAGATGCGCGCCAGCGGGTAGACGAGGAACAGCGCGAGGAACAGCCAGATGAGCCCGATCCCGAGTGTTGGGCCGAGCGCTCCCTTCGCGCGGGGCCTAGACATCTTCGGGAGCATCGGGGGCGACGGCCAGCGTGACGGAGGCGGGAAAGCCGACAACGACCTCTCGACCGATCGGCAGCGGCTCGTGGTGCCACGGGTCGCGGATGTCGGCCTTGAGGACCTGGCCGCCTTGGGCCTCGATGTCATACCGGAGGGCGTTGCCGAGGTAAGCGACGAAGCTCACGCGGCCGCGCACCACGTTGCCGCCGTTCGCCGCGGCCGCGCCGACGGCGATGTTCTCGGGTCGGATGGCCAGCACGCACCGGTCGCCGACGGGGCCGCTCGGGACGGCGCGGAGCCGGCCGAGCGCGGTGTCCACGACCAGCTCGCCGCCGGCGCGCTCGCTGACCCGCCCGGGCACCAGGTTGTTGGTGCCGACGAAGTCCGCGACGAAGCGCGTACGCGGCCGCTCGTAGAGCTCCTTCGGCGCGCCGACCTGGAGCACCCGGCCGTCCTTCATCACCGCCACGCGGTCGGAGAGCGAGAGCGCCTCCTCCTGGTCGTGGGTGACGTAGATGGTCGTGATGCCAAGCTCCTGCTGGAGCTTGCGGATCTCGGCGCGCACCTGGACGCGGATCTTCGCGTCGAGGTTCGAGAGCGGTTCGTCGAGCAGGAGGATGTCCGGGTTGAGCACGAGCGCCCGGGCCAGGGCCACGCGCTGCTGCTGACCGCCCGAGAGCTGCCCCGGATAGCGCGACTCGAAGCCCGTGAGGTTGACCTTGCGCAGCCCTTCGGCCAGGCGCGCCGCTACCTCGGCCTTCCCAAGCTTCCGCAGCTTGAGCCCGTAGGCGACGTTGGCCGCGACCGTCATGTGGGGCCAGAGGGCGTAGTTCTGGAACACCATGCCGATGTTCCGCTCGTACGGCGGGAGCCCGCTCACCACGCGGTCACCGAAGCGGATCTCGCCCGCGTCCGGCTGGTAGAAGCCCGCCAGGAGCCTCAGCAGCGAGGTCTTGCCGCAGCCCGATGGGCCCAGGAGCGTGAACAGCTCGCCGTCACGCACGGTGAGATCGGCCCGGTCCACCGCGGTGACGGCGCCGAACCGCTTGACGACCTCACGGATCGTGATGTTCACGGCCTACTTCTTCTTCAGGTCCTCCCATTTGGCCTCGATGTCACTGCGGAAGCGCACCTTGAGCGCGTCGGAACGCTTGGCGGCGACGGCCTCATCGTAGACGTTGGCGACCTCGCGGTCGAAGTACGAGCGGACTCCACCCGTGAACTCCACGGCCAGCTCCGCCGTCGAGCCGGGCGCGCCCTGGACCTTGAACTTGGGCGTGATCGGGAAGAGCCCGCGCTCCATGAAGACCTTCTGGCCTCGCTCGGTCAGGAGGAACTCGATGAAGGCCCGCGCCGCTTTCGGGTTGCGCGCGCCGGCCAGGATGGCCATCGGCTCGGGTGTCACGAAGGCGTACTTGGGCGCGACGAACTTGATGTCGAAGCCCGCCAGCTTCTCCTCGAAAGCCATGTAGGAGGGCACCGCGAAGCCCGCGGCGAACTCGCCCTTGGCGACGACGGTCGGCACGTCACGGCTGCGCGCCGTGAAGTGTCCCGTGTTGGCGGCCAGGCGCGCCAGCCACTCCCAGCCCTTGTCCTCGCCGTAGAGCGAGAGCATCACCTCGTACGTCGCGTTCGACGAGGACGAGCGCGTCGGCGCGCACTGGGCGACCTCGCCCTTGAGCTTCGGGTTCAGCAGGTCGTCCCACTCCTTCGGCTCCGGCGCTCCCAGGCGCTGGATGCGCTTGGGGTTGTACACGAGCCCGTACGGCTCGAGCGCGGTGCCGACCCAGTAGCCGTCCTTGTCCTTGAGCGGGATGGGCTTGGGCTTGCCGATGGAGGCAGGGATGGACTCCCACGCCGCCTTGGAGATCTCGACCTTCTGGAGGAGCTTCTGGTCCGCGAGCTTCTCGAAGAGCGCCGACTCGCCGCCCCAGAAGATGTCCACCTCCGGCTTGCCCTTCCACTCCGTGATGCGCCCGTAGGCCAACGGCGTACCGGCAGGGATGGCGCTGACCTTGACCGTGACGTTCCACTTCTCCTTCGCGTAGTCGGCGAAGGCCTTGAGCGCCGCGTCGTGGATGAACTTTGACACAGGGGTGATGAGGTTGAGCTCGCCCTCTATCGGGGCCGGGCCCTGCGCGTAGCTCTGTCCCGCGAAGCCGGCAAGGGCCACCAGCGCGGCCAGCGCCGCCAAGGCTGCAATGAATCGAACCATAAACGCCTCCTTTAACAGGTTACGGTTCCGCCCAGCCGCGGGCGCGCTCGACTGCCCGGCGCCAGCCGGCATAGCCCGCCGCGCGCCCGGCGCTGGCCGCCGACGGCGCGAAGCGGCGCTCGAGGCGCCAGCGGCTCGCAAGGTCGCCCGTCTTCCACAGCCCGGCGCCCACACCCGCGAGGAACGCGGCGCCCATCCCAGTCGTCTCGGTGACGGCGGGGCGGAGCACCTCGACGTTTAGCACGTCGGCCTGGAACTGGCAGAGAAAGTTGTTGGCCGCGGCGCCGCCGTCCACGCGCAGCGCCTGGAGCGGCGCGCCCGCCTCGAGCGTCATGGCGTCGAGCACGTCGCGGTTCTGGTAGGCGATCGCCTCGAGCGCGGCGCGCGCGATATGCGCCTTGGTGGTCCCGCGCGTCAAGCCGACAAGCACGCCGCGAGCGTACGGGTCCCAGTAGGGCGCGCCCAGGCCCGTGAAGGCCGGCACGAGGTAGACGCCGTCCGCGTCCGCGACGGACTCGGCCAGATCCTCGGTCCCGGCCGCGCTCCCGATGATGCCCAGGCCGTCGCGGAGCCACTGGACCACGGCGCCCGCGATGAACACGCTGCCCTCGAGCGCGTAAGTCGCCGCGCCGTCGAGCTGCCAGGCGACGGTGGTGAGGAGCCCGCGCTCGGACACGACCGGTTTGTCGCCCGTGTTCAGCAGAAGAAAGCAGCCGGTGCCGTAGGTGTTCTTGGCCATGCCGGGCTCGAAGCAGCACTGGCCGAAGAGCGCCGACTGCTGGTCCCCGGCGATCCCCGTCACCGGGATACCGGCTGGGAGGGCGCCCGCGGCGGTCTCGCCAGCGCCCGCGGCCGTTTCTCCGAAGAAGCCCGCGGACGGCCTGACCTCGGGAAGGAGCGCCGCCGGCACGCCGAGCGCCTCGCACAGCGCCTCGTCCCAGCGGAGCGCGCGGATGTCGAAGCAGAGCGTCCGCGAGGCGTTGGACGGGTCCGTGGCGTGGACGGCGCCGCCGGTGAGCCGCCAGAGGAGCCACGAGTCCACGGTGCCGAAGGCCAGCTCGCCGCGCTCGGCGCGGGCGCGCGCCCCCGGCACCTCGTCGAGCAGCCAGCGGATCTTGGTGCCGGAGAAGTACGGGTCGAGCATGAGGCCGGTCTTGCGCCTGAACTCGGCCTCGTGCCCCTCGGACTTGAGGCGCTCGCAGAAGGGCGCCGTCCGGCGGCACTGCCACACGATGGCGCGATGCACGGGGCGGCCCGAGGCGCGCTCCCACAGCACCGAGGTCTCGCGCTGGTTGGTGATGCCGATGGCCGCGATGTCCGCGCCGGTGACGCGCGCCGCAGACAGCGCTTCGCGAATGGCCTGAGTCGTGGTCTGCCAGATCTCCTCGGCGTCGTGCTCGACCCAGCCCGGCTTGGGGTAGTACTGCGGCAGTAGGACGTAGCCGCTTCCCCGGACCGCACCGTCGGGGTCCACGACGAGCGCGCGGGAGCCCGTCGTGCCCTGGTCCAGCGCCAGGACGAAGCGGCGCGCCGTCATCGCCCGAGAAGGGTCTTGGCGACGTCAGGCTGGTCGGTGATGAGGATGGCGGCGCCGGCGTCGATCTGACGCTTCATGCCCGCCGCGTCGTTCACCGTCCAGGCGCCGATCCCGATGCCGGCCGCGCGGGCCTGCGTCACCGCCGCCGCGTCCACCGCGGTGTGTTCGACTCCGATGAAGCGCACGCCCGCTGAGCGCAGCGTCTGGAGCTCCTCCGCCAGCGACGTCCGTCCGAGCATGCGGGCCGAGTAGAGCGCGCACGTCGCGACGGCGGGGCGCAGCTCGCGGACACGCCGCCACGTGGACTCCTCGAAGGCCAGGACGACCGTCGAGCCGGCCATACCGTGGCGGTCAAGGATGGCCAGCACCTTCTCCTCGATGCCCGGATAGCGCGCGCGCGACGCGTCGACCTTGATCTCGAGGAGCATGCGGCGGAGGCCCTGCGCCGCCACGGCCGCGACCTCGTCGAGCGTCGGCACGGTCTCCTCCGTCACCGCGCCCGTCCTGTCCTTGACGCGCAGCGCCTTGAGCTCGGCCACCGTGCGGTCCTTGACTGGACCCGAGCCCGTCGTGGTGCGGTCGAGCGTCGGGTCGTGGATGACGACGACCTCGCCGTCCTTCGAGAGGTGGACGTCGAACTCGATGAAGTCGACGCCCAGCGCGACGGCGTTCCGGAAGGCGAGCAGGCTGTTCTCGGGCCAGAGGAGCGCGCCGCCCCGGTGCGCGGCGAGGAGCGTCGCGGGCTTGTCCTGCGCGCCGGCGGATCCCGCGATCACGGCTACAGCGCCCAGCGCCCAGCCCATCACGAGCAAGATCCGCATGTTATTTCTCGCTCTCGACGAGGCCCTTCACGAACCAGCGCTGCATGAAGAGGATCACGGCCACCGGCGGCAGGAGGGCCATTATGGCCCCGGCCATGATGAGGTTCCACGTCGGCAGCTCCGTGCCGCTCCGCGGGATCAGCTCCTCGAGCCCGATGACCACGGTACGCATCGCCTCGGTGTTGGTGATCAGGATAGGCCAGAAGTACTGGTTCCAGCCGAAGATGAAGAGGACGACGAACAGCGCGGCGATGTTCGCCCATGACAGCGGCAGCAGGAACTGGAAGAGGAAGCGCATGGGCCCCGCGCCGTCGAGCTGCGCTGCCTCGGCGAGCTCGTTCGGGATCGTCATGTAGAACTGTCGGAAGAGGAAGGTCGCCGTCGCCGAGGCCATCAGCGGGATGGTCAGCCCCTGGTAGGTGTTGATCCAGCCGAGGGTGCCGACGACCTCGTACGTGGACATGATGCGGACGGGCACGGGGAGCATGAGCGTGAGGAAGATCATCCAGAAGCAGAACATACGACCGCGGAAGTCGAAGTAGACGATGGCGAAGGCCGACAGCATGGAGATGACGATCTTGCCCACCGCGACCGTCACGCCCATGACGAAGCTGTTGAAGAGCATCCGGCCCATGTGGGCCTTGCGCCAGGCCTCCGCATAGTTCTCGAGCAGATGCGAGGACGGGTAGAGCCGCGGCGGCCGCTGGACGACCTCCTGGATATCCTGGGTTGAGATCACGAAGGCGTAGTAGAGCGGGAAGACGACCACGGCGATGCAGGCGATGAGCAGCGCGTGGACGATCGCACTCTGCCGCGGGAACGGCTTCTTGCTCGGTGCGGCGACCGCGCCGGCCCGCACCCGCGCCTGCTCGAGCTGCCCAACGCCGACGGCGTTCACCGATATGTCACTTTCTTCTCGGCATACTTGAACTGCAGCATGGTCAAGCCGATCACCAAGGCCATCAGGATGACCGACTGCGCCCCCGAGGAGCCCGCGTTGAGCCCAATGAAGCCGTCCTTGTAGGCTTTGTAGACCATGATCATCGTCGCGTCCCCGGGCCCACCTTTGGTCACGGCGTCGATGACGCCGAAGGACTCGAAGAAAGCGAAGACCATGTTGAGGACCACGAGGTAGAAGGTGATGGGCGAGACCAGCGGGAAGGCGATTTTCGTGAAGCGGCGCAGCGGCCCCGCCCCGTCAACGTCGGCCGCCTCGAGCACGGCACCGGGGATGGCGAGGAGCCCCGCGACGAAGAAGGCGATGTTGTAGCCGAGGTGCGTCCACGCGGTCGCCGTCACCACGAGGGCCATGGCGACCCAGCCCTTCAGCAGCCAGTTGAACTCGTAGGCCGTGATGAAGGACAGGAAGTACGGCAGGACGCCGTACGTGGGGTGAAAGATGAAGAGGAAGATGATGCCCGACACCGCCGGCGCGATGCCGTACGGCCAGAGCAGCAGCGTGCGGTACGCCGAGAGACCGCGGATCTTCTGGGTGGCGAGCGCCGCCATCAGCAGGGACCCCGCGACCGCGAGCACGGTCACGCTCCCGGCGAAGACCAGGGAGTTGACGACGCTCCGGTAGTAATCGGGGTCGCCCAGGAGCTTGGCGAAGTTTTCGAGCCCGATGAAGCGCGTGCTGTCGCCGAAGGGATTCACGCGGTAGACCGACAGCTGGAGCGACTTGAGCGCCGGCCAGAAGAAGAACAGGACGGTGACCGCCATCTGCGGGAACACCAGCAGGTATGGCAGCCACCGGCTCCTGAAGACCGTCCGCTGCATGCCGTCGCGCCCCCGCGGCTACTGCTTGTTAGCCGCCGCGAACTCCTTCAGGATCTCGTTGGACTTGGCGACAGCGTCGTCCAGTCCCTGCCTGGTCGTCTTCTTGCCCGCGAAGATGTTTTCCATCTCCGCCTCGATGACGTCGCGGATCTGGACGAAGTTGCCGAGCCGCAGCCCCTGGCTGTTCGCGGTCGCCTTCCCCTTGGTCAGCTGTGCGAACGCCGTGTACTGGTCCGGGTACTTCTTGAAGTGATAGCCCGCCTCGAGGTTCTTCACGGCGGTGTTGGAGATCGCGAGGTAGCCGGTCGTGACGTGCCACCACATCTGCTGGTTGGGCTCCGAGATGAACTTGAGGAACTTGGCCGTGCCGCGGTTCTCGGCGGCCGGCTTGCCCTTCATCACCCAGAGAGTCGCGCCGCCGATGATGGAGGTCGCCTTGGTGTACGGCGGGCCCCAGAACGGAAGCTGTCCCGTCCCCCACTGAAACTTGACGCCCCGGGTGAAGCCGCCGATGAGCGCCGAGGACTGGATGTACATGGCGCACTCGCCGTTGATGAACTTGGGATCCGCGATCCCCTGCCGCCCGCCGTAGGAGTACACGTTGTCCTTCTGCCAGGCGGCCAGCTGGCCGATGTGCTTGAGGCCGAACTCCTTGTTGATGAGGAGCTGGACGTCGAGGCCCTCGAAGCCGTCGCGCTTGGTCGCGAAGGGCTGGTCGTGCCAGGCGTGCATGTTCTCGACCATCGTCCACGAGGGCCAGCCGGTCGAGAAGCCACATTTCGCGGCGCCCGACGCGATAATCTTCTTCGAGTATTCCTCGACCTGCTTCCAGGTCTGCGGCGGCTTCGATTGGTCGAGCCCCGCCTTCTGGAAAGCGTCCTTGTTGTAGTAGAAGATCGGCGTCGAGGAGTTGAACGGCATGGAATAGAGGTTGCCGTCCTTCGAGTAGTACCCGACGACCGGCGCGATGAAGTCCTTCCACTCGACCGCGATCTCCTGCTCCTTCATCAGCTGGTACACGGGGAGGACCGCGCCGGAGAGCAGCATGGTCTGCGTGCCGACCTCGAAGACCTGGACGACGTGCGGCGCCTGCTTCTGGCGGTAGGCGGCGATGGCCGCGGTCAGCGTCTCGGGATAGGTTCCCTTGCGGAGCGGCTTGACCTCGTACTCCGACTGGCTCTCGTTGAACTGCTTCACGAGCTCGTTGGTGGCATCAACCAGCTGGCCGGTCATGGCGTGCCAGAAGTGGATCTCGGTCTTGGCCGAGGCCGGCGCGGGCGCGAGAGCAATCACCGCCCACAGGGCGCAAGCCCAGGCGGCCGAGCGCAAGAGGGTCGTGTTACGTGGCATGGCTGTCCTCCTCGTCACGGGTAAATCCATGGGGATGCCGACGCCGGTCACGCTACCGGAGACGTGTGTCGATCGCGTTGCGCGCTCGCAAAGTTTGCGCATCGTTGCGCCAAGCGGGACGGACTATAGCACGAATCAGGGGCCCCGGAACCTCAGGCTCCGGTCCACGCAGCCGCGGTAGGCGTCGAGCTCGGCGTCGAGCCGGCGCGGGGACCAGCCGAGGAGCGCGCCCATGCGCGAGCCTATCGTCTCGTAGCAGTCGAGGCCGAGGCAGGCGCTCTGGCCGATGGCGGTGCGCCGCAGGAGAAAGTCCTGGAGCGAGACGGCCATCTCCTCGCCCACCGCATGGTGCAGCTGAGCCAGAATCTCCGCGTTCTGGGGGCACAGCCGCGCGGTGCCGTCGGGAAGCTTCTTCGCCAGCTCGAGCACGCGCGGGTAGCCCCGGCCGTAGGTCTCCACGAGGATCTGGAGGGTCTCGCGCGACAATCCCGTCGCAGCGATCTCCTCGGACACGTCCATCCACGCCCGCGCCTCGAGCTTGCCGGCTTCGTCGTCGAGCCCGTCGAGTGTGAGCCCGGCCGTCCGCGAGGGCACCCGGCGGCCGAGCGCGCCCATCACGCGATCCCCGACCTCCTCGGCCAGGCTCCTGAAGCAGGTCAGCTTGGTGCCCGTGATGGAAAGGAAGCGGCCTTCCGGTCCCTCGACCACGACCTTGTGGTCGCGGGAGACCTTGGAGGCGGAGGCGCCCTCCTCGAAGGCCAGCGGCCTCACCCCGGCCCACGTATAGACGACCTGGTCGAAAGCCACGCGCGGGTCGGGCAGCGCGGGGCGGACGGCATCCAGCAGGTACTCGACCTCTGTGCGCGTGGCCCAGAGACGGTCCGGGTCGCCGTCGAAATCGGTGTCCGTCGTGCCGACCATGGAGAACTCGCGCCACGGGATCACGAAGATCATGCGGTCGTCGCCCGTGGAGAGGTAGACGGCCCGGTCCGTCATGCGCGGCAGCATGCAGTGGATGCCCTTGGTCGTCCGGAGGATGGATCGACCCGCCTCGCTCACGCCCGCCAGCTCGCGCAGGCGGTCGACCCAGGGCCCGGCGCAGTTCACGATGACTGGGGCCCGCACCGCGTGCACCCGGCCCGTCAGGAGATCGCGCACCCGCACGCCGTCGATGCCGCCGGGACCGCGCGTGACCTCTTCCACCTCGCAGTAGTTGTGCACGCGGGCGCCGTGGCGGGCGGCGGACAGCGCGTTCTCGAGGCAGAGCCGCTCGGGGAAGAGCAGGAGGTCGTCGAAGTAGTAGCCGGCGCCGCGGAGGTCCCGCGCCTGGATGGACGGCTCGAGGGCGAGCGCGTCCACCGCCCGGACCACGCGGAAGCGCTCCCGCTCCTTGCCCGGCGTCAGGAGGTCGTAGAGCCACATGCCGATGCGAACGGTGATGAGCCCGCGCTTGGAGCCGCGGTAGACCGGGACCAGGAAGGGCAGCGGGCGCACGAGGTGCGGCGCCAACCGCTCGAGCGTCTTCTTCTCGCGGAGAGATTCGCGGACGAGCCGGAAGTCGAACAGCTCGAGGTAGCGCAGGCCGCCGTGGATAAGCTTGGAGGACTTGGAGGAGGTGCCGGAGGCGAAGTCGCCCTTTTCGAAGAGGGCGACCGAAGCGCCGCGCAGGACCAGGTCGCGCGCCACGCCCGCGCCCGCCATCCCGCCGCCTATCACCACGGCGTCGAAAGTCGCGGTATCGATCCCGTTCAGCCGGCTCACGCGATCAGCTCCCGGACCGATCGTAGCACGTGGTCGGGAGCGAGCGCGGCGATTCGCGGGTCGTCGGGGCGCGTGACGCCGGAGAGGACGAGAATGGTCGCGAGTCCCATCCGCCTGCCCATGACCATGTCGGTCTCGATGCGGTCGCCGACGATGACGGACTCCGATGCGGGGCAGCCGAGGGCCTGGAGCGCGACCTCGAGGATGATGGGCGAGGGCTTGCCCACGATGACCTCGACTTTGCGGTCGGTGACAGCTTCGACGGCGGCGATCATGCCGGCGCAGTCGGGGATCTCGCCGCCCTCGACCGGGCAGGTACGGTCCGGGTTGGTCGCGATGAGCCGCGCGCCCTGCTTCACGGCCTGGAGCGCCGTGTTCAGCTTCGCGTACGTGAAGGTCCGGTCGAAGGCGATCACCACCCACCGCACGCGCTCGTCGTCGCGCACCTCGAAGCCGTGCGCGCGCATCTCCGCCAGCATCGCCGGCTCGCCGATGACGAAAACCGGCGCGCCAGGGTCGAGCGCGCGGAGGTGGCGCGCGAGGACGAGCGACGAGTTGATCACGTCGTCGGCCGAGGCCGGCACGCCCAGGCGGCTGAGCTTGGCGGCATAGTCCTCGCGGGTCTGCAGCGGCTTGTTGGAGAGAAAACCCACGCGCCTGCCGTCGGCGCGCAGCGCGGCGATGACCTCCGCCGCGCCGGGGATCAGCGCCTCGCCGAGGTAGACGGTGCCGTCGAGGTCGAAGAGCCAGCCGCGGTAGGGAAACCTGACAGCCACTACCGCAACAGGGGGAGAACCGCTGACTGTGCCAGATCGAAGATCGGCGCGGGCATGATCCCGAGCTGGATCACGCCCCAGAGGGCGACGACCAGGGCGAGCGCGCCCGCGAAGGAGGGCGCGAGCACGGTCGGCGTCCCTTCCGGCTCGCGCATGTACATGCTGACGATGACGCGCAGGTAGTAGTAGGCCGCCACGGCCGAGTTGAGCACGCCGATGACCGCCAGCCAGATGTAGCCCGACCGGACCGCGGCGCCGAACAGGTAGAACTTGCCGACGAAACCCGCCGTCGGCGGGATGCCGACCAGCGAGAGCAGGAACACTGACAGCGCGAGCGCGGCCAGCGGGTGGCGCACCGCCAGACCCGCCGTGTCCCCGAGGCGCACGGCCTCCTCGCCGCCGCGCTCGAGCAGCAGGATCACGCCGAAGGCGCCGGCCGTCGTGAACGTGTACACGAGAAGATAGAAGAGCACGCCGCCGTTGCCGAGGGAGCCGCCCGCGACGATGCCGATCAGCATGTAGCCGACGTGGGCGATGGAGGAGTACGCGAGCATGCGCTTGAGGTTCTGCTGGGCGATCGCGACCACGTTGCCGAGCGTCATGCTCAGCACCGCCAGCCCCCAGAAGAGCCACGCCCACTCGCCCTGGACCGGCCGCATCGCCGTGAGCAGCACCCGCACCAGCGCCGCGAAGGCCGCGGCCTTGGACCCGGTGGCGATGAACGCCGTCACCGACGTGGGGGCGCCCTCGTAGACGTCCGCCGTCCACATGTGGAACGGCACCGCGGAGATCTTGAAGCCGAAGCCCACCAGGAGGAGCCCGAAGCCGATCAGGAGCAGCGGGTCGCGCGCCGCCCCCGCGGCGACGGCCGCGCCGATCTTGTTGAAATTGGTCGAACCCGTCGCGCCGTAGATCAGCGCGATGCCGTAGAGGAAAAAACCCGAGGCGAAGGCGCCCAGCAGGAAGTACTTCATCGAGGCCTCGCCCGCCTCGATCCGTGTGCGGAAGATGCCCGCCAGGACGTACAGCGCCAGCGACATGGTCTCGAGCCCGAGGAAGACGACGATCAGGTCGTTGGCGCCGGCCATCACGACCATGCCCGTGGCGGCGAACAGCACGAGGATGTAGAACTCGCCCGTCTCCATCCCCAGGCGCTGCAGGTAGTCGATCGACAGGAGCAGCACCAGCCCCGTCGCGTACCCGATGACGAGCGTCAGGAAGAGGGTGAAGTTGTCGAGCACGACCATGCCCTGAAAGCCGGACTCTTCCGAGCCCCAGAGCAGCACCGTGGCGACGAGCGCGGCGGCGACCCCCGCCAGCCCCACGAAGGCCATGTGCTCGCGGCGCTGCCGCGGCGGCAGGAGATCGAGCAGCATGAGGACGAAGCCCGTCACCGCCAGCACCGCGGCCGGCGCGATGACGCGCAGGCTCACCACGGGGAGCAGGATGGAATCGGTCATTGGAGTTGCCTCGCGGTGGAGGACTCCAGGTGTCGGCCGGGGCTCTTCGCGCAAGCGCTCATCGGGCGACCATCGCGGCCGACGCGGCCGCTTTCGTCTGGACCTGGGTGATCAGCGCCTGGACGCTCGCCTCGGTCTTGCCCGTGAACGCGACCGGGTACACGCCGATCCAGACGATGAAGACAAGCACGGGCACCAGGATCACCCACTCGCGGAGCGACAGGTCCGGAAGCCGGCGGTTCTCTTCATGCGTCACCTCGCCGAAGATCACCCGCTGGTACATCCACAGGAGGTAGACGGCGGCGAAGATGATCCCCGTCGTCGCCAGAACAGCCGCCGGCCGGTGAACCTGGAAGGCGCCGACCAGGATGAGGAACTCGCCCACGAACCCGTTGAGCCCCGGCAGGCCGATGGAGGACAAGGTCACGATGAGGAAGATCGCCGAGAGCGCCGGCACGACGCTCCACAGCCCGCCGTAGTCGGCGATGAGCCGGGTGTGCCGCCGCTCGTAGAGCATGCCCACGATCAGGAAGAGCGCGCCCGTCGAGAGGCCGTGGTTGACCATCTGGATGATCGCGCCGACCATGCCCTGCGGGTTCAGCGTGAACAGTCCGAGCACCACGAAGCCCAGATGGCTGACGCTCGAGTAGGCGACCAGTTTCTTCATGTCGGCCTGCACGGTCGAGACCCAGGCGCCGTAGATGATGCCGATCACGGCCAGCGCGAACATCCACGGCGCGAAGGTCATCGTCGCCTGGGGGAAGAGCGGCAGGCAGAAGCGGAGGAATCCGTACGTGCCCATCTTCAGCAGCACGCCCGCCAGGATCACGCTGCCCGGCGTGGGCGCCTCGGTGTGAGCGTCAGGCAGCCAGGTGTGGAACGGCCACATCGGCACCTTGATGGCGAAGGCCAGCGCGAAAGCGAGAAACATGAGGTTCTGCGCCCGGCCGGCGGGCAGCACGTAGCGCACGAGCACGGGCAGGTCGAAGGTGTAGGCGCCCGTCGCCGCCCCGTGGAGGAAGTAGAGCGCGAGGATGGCGACCAGCATCAGCAGCGAGCCGGAGAGCGTGTAGAGAATGAACTTCACCGCCGCGTACACGCGATTCGGACCGCCCCAGATCCCGATGATGAGGTACATCGGGATCAGCATCGCCTCCCAGAAGACGTAGAAGAGGAAGAGGTCGAGCGCCACGAACACGCCAAGCATTCCCGTTTCGAGCAGCAGCATCGTGATCGCGAACTCCTTCCAACGCCGCTCGATCGAGTGCCACGAGGAGAGCAGGACGAGCGGCATCAGGAAGGTCGTCAGCAGCACCAGCAGCAGGCTGATCCCGTCCACGCCCAGGTGGTACGAGACGCCGAGGGTGGGCATCCACGCGCGCTGCTCGACGAACTGGTAGGCGGACAGCGACGCGTCGAAGCGCGTGAACAGCGGCACCGAGACCGCGAAGGTCACGAGGCTCGTCGCGAGGGCCGTCACCTTGACCAGGCCCTCCCAGCGGCGCGGCAGGACGAAGATGAGGGCGGCGCCGACCACGGGCAGGAAGGTCACCGCCGAGAGGACCGCTCTCACGGGCGCGCCACGAGGAGGAAGGCGACCAGGGCGACCGCGCCCAGGAGCATGCCGAAAGCGTAGTTCATCACGAAGCCCGTCTGGATCCGGCGCAGCCCCAGCGCCCAGGCGACGACGGCCGACGCGACCCCGTTGACGAGGCCGTCGATCACCTTGACGTCGACGACGCGGGCGCACCAGAGGCAGAGACGGTAGATGGGCCGGACGAAGAGCGCGTCGTAGATCTCGTCCACGTAGTATTTGTTCAGCACGATCCGGTGCACCACGTTGCGCGGCACGCCGATGCGAGAAGCATCCACCGGGCCGCGGCCATAGACGAGCCCCGCGAAGAAGACGCCGCCCACGGCCACCACGACCGACACGGCCGCCAGCGCGAGCGCCGTCACGCCGCCGTGCTCCGCCAGATGAAGCGGCAGCACCGGCGCCAGGAAGCGCGCGAAGGCCGTGCCCTGGGAGGACGGCACGCCGACGATGCCCGCCAGGGCCGTGAGGAGGGCCAGCGCCCCCAGCGGCAGCGTCATCACAGCCGGCGACTCGTGGATGTGGTGCGCCTCCTCCTTGGACATGCGCGGCGAACCGAAGAAGGCCAGCAGGACCACGCGCGCCGTGTAGAACGCGGTCAGCAGCACGCCCAGCAGGAGAACGGCCCAGAGCGCCACGTGTCCGCCGTGGAACGCCGAGGCCAGAATCTCGTCCTTGGAGAAGAAGCCGGCAAAGGGCGGGATGCCCGCCAGGCCGATCGCGCCGACGAGAAACGTGACGGTGGTGACGAGCATGCGCGGGGCGATCCCGCCCATCTTGCGCAGGTCCTGCTCGCCGTGGAGACCGTGGATGACGCTGCCCGCCCCCAGGAAGAGAAGCGCCTTGAAGAACGCGTGGGTCACGAGGTGGAAGATGCCCGCCGCGTACGCGCCGACGCCCACGGCCGCGAACATGTAGCCCAGCTGGCTGATGGTCGAATACGCGAGCACGCGCTTGATGTCCGTCTGCGCGAGCCCGATGCTGGCCGCGAAGAGCGCGGTCAAGCCGCCGACCCAGGCGACGATCTCGAGCGAGAGCGGCGCCATCTCGAACAGCTTGTGGCAGCGCGCGACCATGTACACGCCCGCCGTCACCATCGTGGCCGCGTGGATCAGGGCCGACACCGGCGTCGGGCCCTCCATCGCGTCGGGCAGCCAGGTGAAGAGCGGCAGCTGGGCCGACTTGCCGCATGCGCCCATGAAGAGCAGCAGCGCGATCGCGAGGTACGTGCCGCCGCCGACGGCGTCGGTCGCCTTGGCAAAAACCTCGCCGTACGTCAGCGTGCCGAACGTCGTCCAGATGAGCATGATGCCGAGGCCGAAGCCGAAGTCGCCCACCCGGTTCACGATGAACGCCTTCTTGCCCGCGTCCGAGGCCGACTGCTTCTGGTACCAGAAGCCGATCAGGAGGTACGAGCAGAGGCCGACCGCCTCCCAGAAGACGTAGAGGAGGAGGAAGTCGCCCGCCAGCACCAGCATGACCATGGAGAAGACGAAGAGGTTGAGGTAGGTGAAGAAGCGGGCGAAGCCGGCATCCCCGTGCATGTAGCCGGCCGAGTAAAGGTGGATCAGGAAGCCCACGCCGGTGACGACGAGCAGCATGACGGCCGAGAGCTGGTCCACCTGCACCGCAACCGCCGTCTTGAATCCGCCCGCGCTGATCCATGGAAAGAGCTGGCCCACGTACGTCTCGCCGTGGAGCACGCGCGCGAAGATGAAGCACGAGACGACGAAGGATAGACCGAGCGCGGGGACGGCGATCCAGTGCGCGAAGCGTCCGGTGAGGCGACCGAAGAGCGCGTTGGCCAGCGCGCCCGCGAGCGGGAAGAGCGGGATCAGCCAGACGAGTCGCGACATTGTGCTTTTAGGTACAAACCCGCAACACTCTATCGGAAGGGCTTGGGGGTGTCAAGGACGCGGGGGCGCGGCGCGCGTCAGGAGCCGCGGAGCCGCGGGTCCAGCGTGTCGCGGAGCGCGTCGCCCAGCAGGTTCGTGCCGAAGACGGCCACGCTGATGGCGAGTCCGGGGTAGATCACGAGCCACGGCGCCTTCTGAGCGTACTCGGCGGCGGCGATCGACAGCATCCGCCCCCAGGACGGGTAGGGCTCCGGAATGCCGAGTCCGAGGAACGAGAGCGCCGCCTCGGCCAGGATGGCGCCGCCGAGCTGGGCGGTGACCAGCACGACGAAGGGCCCGAAGGTGTTCGGCAGGATGTGAAGGAAGGCGACCCGCGAATGGCTGACGCCCAAGGCGCGGGCCGCCTCGATGAAGGCAAATTCGCGAATGGCAAGCACGCTGGCGCGAACGACGCGGGCAGCGCGCGGCGCGATCACCACCGAGATGGCGATGATGGTATTGATGAGCGAGGGGCCGAGGGCCGCCGCCATGACCAAGGCCAGGACCAGGATGGGAAGCGCCTGCATGATGTCCATCAGCCGCTGGGCGATCAGGTCCGTCTTGCCTCCGACGTAGCCTGACACGAGCCCGATCAGCCCCCCCGTCACCGCCCCCATGAGCGTGGAGGAGACCCCCACGAGGAGCGAGATGCGGGCACCGTACACGACCCGGCTCCAGAGATCGCGGCCGAGGTTGTCCGTCCCCAGCCAGAACTCGGCGCCCGGCGCCACCAGCACGCGCATCGAGGTGCGGATCGGGTTGTGGGTGGCGAGAATCCCGGCGAGGGCCGCCGCGAGGATCAGGAGCAGCATCAGGACCCCACCGGCCGCGCCGAGCGGATTCCTTCGCACGAACAGCCAGAGGGCGCCACCCCATCCGCGCTCCTCCCCGAGGGCGTAGGGAACCGTGACGTCCAGCGCGCGGATTGCCATCAGGCGCTTCCGTACTTGATCCGCGGGTCGAGCCACGTGTAAAGGAGATCGACGGCGAGGTTGGCCAGCACCACCACCACCGCGATCAGCATGACCAGGTTCTGAACGATCGGGTAGTCGCGGACCTGGATGGCGTCGACCAGGTAGCGCGCCACGCCGGGCAGGTTGAAGACGGTCTCGGTGACGATCAGGCCCCCGATGAGGAACGCGAACTCGATGCCGATGAGCGTGACGACGGGCAGCGAGGCGTTCTTGAAGGCGTGCCGCCATACCACCTGGGTCTCCCGCTGGCCCTTGGCCCACGCCGTCCGGATATAGTCCTCCCGCAGCACCTCGAGCATGGCCGAGCGGGTGATGCGCATGATGAGGGCGGAGCTGCGGTAGCCCACCGCCAGCCCCGGTAGGAGGAACTGGAATAGATTGGCGCCCAGGTTCTCGAATGGCGAGACGTAGGTCATCGACGGGATCACGCCGAGCGAACGGACGAGCAGCAGGATCACGATCATGCCGAGCCAGAAGGACGGCATGGACAGGCCGGCGAGGGACAGGACGCGCAGCGCGTAGTCGAGCGGACGGCCCCGCCGCGTGGCGCTGATCACGCCCGCCGGCACGCCGAGAAGCACCGAGAAGCCGATGGCCAGCACCGCCAGCTCCAGCGTGACGGGCAGTCGAGGCTTGATCACCTCCCACGCGGGAAGGTCGTAGCGATACGACTTGCCGAGATCACCGCGGACGAATTCGCCGAGCCAGTGCGCGTACTGCACGGCGACGGGCTTGTCGATTCCCAGCTCCGCCTCCAGGCGCTTGCGGTCCGCCTCGTCGACATAGCCGGCCGACTCGAACACGATGTCGGTGATATTGCCGGGCGCCAGACGCATGAGGACAAAGATGAGCATGGACATCCCCAGGAGGGTGACGCCGGCGATGACGAGACGCTTGAAGACGTAGACACGCATGGCGCTTCGGGGCCGGAGGCGAGGGCGCCCGGCCCCGTCTGCTTTACTTGTCCAGCCAGACGTCCTGGCGCCGGCTCACGTTGTAGATGGAGTTCTCGTGCACGACCCAGCCCTTGACGTGCGGCCACAGCACATAGTGCTGCTTGGCCCAGCCGAGGATCGGTCGCGCCCCGTCCGCCTGGAGCTTTCGATCGATCTCGTTGACCAGCGCGAGCCGCTTGACCCGGTCCAGGGTCTGCGACTGCTCGACCATGAGCCGGTCGATCTCCTCCGAGCAGTAGCCGGAGAAGTTCCGCTGCGATCCGCACCGGTAGTTCTCGAAGAGCTGGGCGTCGGGGTCGTCGATGCCGATGCCGGTGAGGTTCAGCGCGACCTGGTACTCGAGCCGGGTCATCTTCGGGTGCCAGACCCCGGTCTCGATCTGCTCGAGGGTGGCCTCGACCCCGATCTGCTGGAGCTGGTCGACCATCCAGCTCGCGGTGTCCACGTACAGCGCGAGCGCGCGGGTGGACAGCGTGAACTTGAGCGGATTGCCAGGGCCGAAGCCGGCCTCGGCGAGGAGCTTCCTGGCCTCGGCCTTTTGCTTGGCCGGATCACCCATCCCGGCGAGCCGGGCCACCTCGACGGCGGGCAGCCCCCAGACTCCGGCCGGCCGCGGCAGCAAGGCTCCGCCGAACGTGGCCGCGCCCTGCCGCGGCCCCACCAGGTACGCCTTGCGGTCCAGCGCCAGATTGATCGCCTGCCGCACCCGGCGGTCGTTGAATGGCGGCTTCTTGAAGTTGATGAGGACATTGTCGTTGACGTTGTTGTCCATCTCGACCAGGACGAGCTTCGGCGCGCCCGCCTTGGCGTCCTCGGCATTCGTCCGGTTCCAGCCGGTGCCCGCGACATCGAGCTGGCCCGACTGGACCGCCGCGATCTGGGTCGAGCGGTCCCGGATGACCACGAACTTGATCCCGTCGAGGTACGGCCGGCCCTTGACGAAGTAGTCGGGGTTCTTCACGTACTCGATGTACTCGCCGGGCTTGTTTTCCTTGAGCTTGAACGGCCCGGTGCCGACGCAGCGGTTCTTGAACTCGGCGAGCGGCACGTGCGCCGGGTAGACGGGCGAGTAGCCCGAAGCCAGCATGAGGAGGAGCGACGGCTGCGGCCGCTTGAGCCGGAAGACCACCGTGTACGGGTCCGGCGCCTCGATCGCGTCGATGTTCTCGAACCAGAGCTTGCGCGGGTTGACTTTGAGCTTGGCCTTGGCGTCGGCGGCCCCCCGCACCATGTCGAAGGTGTACTTCACGTCCTGCGACGTGAAGGGCTTGCCGTCATGCCACCTGACGTCCCGGCGGAGGAAGAAGACCAGGTTCCGGTGGCCGTCCTGCCACGACCACTTCTCCGCCAGCTCGGGAATCAGCGTGTCGACGCTCTCCTGCTTCTTGGCTGGATCGTAGTAGACGAGGTTGTTGAAGCAGGGGCTGGCCTGCTGGGTCGTGGCGACGGTGGACTCTTCGTGGGGGGAGAGGCTCGGCGTCGCGGACAGCGGGTGGGTGACGAGCACCCCTCCGTATTTAGGGGCCTGCGCCCTGGCTGGGGCCATCGGGCCGAGCAATGTGAGGACGGATACCAGGGAGAGCAGCAGGACGAGCGGTCGCGAAACTGTCATGGCGACCTCCGCGAAAGCAGATCGGTTCGACGCCGGACCGTGAGTGGGAAGTGAGTCTAGCCGACGCCGGCCCTGCTGGCAAGTGCCGGCCGAGCTCATGAAGAAACTCGGCGCTCAAGGGCTCGGGCGCGCGGCAGCAGGATCAGATTCTTGCGCGCCGTCGACCCGCCGAAAGAAGACGAGCGGCACGAGAAAGAAGAAGATGAGGTGGCCCGAGGCCATGCGGAGCGTGATCGCGCCCTGGGGCAACGCGGCCGGCTCGAGCAAGAGACACAGGACGAAGTTCATCCACGCGTAGAGCGCGGCGCCCACGACGAGCAGCTGCAGCCCGGGCGGGACGGCACGGACGAGCGCGCGCCAGTCGTAGACGGCCACGCGCCGCCAGCGCCGGCCGAGTGCCGCCGTGCGCCTGACCCGCGCGACCATCACCGCCGCGAGCACGAAGACGAGGGCGCCCAGCGCCCAGACTGCGCGCTCGCCGGGCAGGGCCGCCCAGGGCGTGAAGGACAGGAAGTGCAGCGCCGCGCTCGCGACGAACCCTGCCGCGGCAAGCCAGAAGCAAACCGTTCGCATCGCCCCTCTCTGCTAGCACATTCCTGTCCGCGGGGCGAGCGGGCCTTGCTATGATGGGCCCGTGGCCCGCTCGACGTTCCGCTTCTGGTTCACGATCATCGTCGTCCCGTCGCTCCTCGTAGTCAGCGCTCTCGGGTACCTTGCATGGCGCCAGAGCGTGCCCGGCATCCGCGCCAGCCTCGACCCCGTGCCGCGCTGGATCGGCGTCAGGACACCGCTGGCCGTGGACCTGCGGGCCGCCAAGGGCGGCGTGCGCTCGATGGAGATCCGCCTGCGGCAGGGCTCCGCCAAGGTCGTGATCGTGCAGCAGGCCTTCACCGGCTCGCCGACGAACGACCAGCGCGTCGCGCTCCAGGTCACCGGCTCGACCCTCGGCCTCCGCGAGGGCGCGGCGACGCTCGAGGTGCTGGCGCGCGACGGCTTCTGGCGGCCGATCCGCGTGGACGACCGGCCGATCCTGACGACGCAGGTGACGCTCGACTTCACGCCGCCCTCGCTCGAGGTGGTGGCCGCGACACGCTATTGGGCGCAGGGCGGCGGCGGCCTGGTCGTGCTGCGGTCCAAGGGCGCCTCACGCGTCGCCGTCACCGTCGGCGGGCTCGCCTTTCCGGCCTACCCCGCCGGGCCGCCCGAGTCCAGCCTCTTCGTCGATCTGGTCGCCCTGCCCTGGAACTACGAGGCCGGGACACCCGTCACGGCGGTCGCGCAAGACGAGGCCGGCAACGTCACCTCCCGCGCCGTCGCCGTCGAGGTCAGGGCGCGGCGCTTCAAGACCGACACGATCGAGATCAAGGACGAGTTCCTCGAGCGCAAGCTGCCCGAGCTCCTGCCCGAGCGCGCCGGCACGATCGCGGCGGACGATCTGCTCGCGGCGTTCCTCACCGTCAACCGCGACAAGCGCAAGCAGGCCGAGGAGGCCAAGCGCGCGCTGGCGGGCAAGACGCAGCCGCGCCCGCTCTGGGAGGGCGTCTTCGTCCAGCCGCGCAACACGAAGGTCTTCTCCAACTTCGCCGAGACACGGCTGTACCGCTACCACGGCCAGGACGTGGACACGCAAATCCACTTCGGCTACGACCTGGCGGCGGTGCAACACAGTCCGGTGCCCGCCGCCAACTCGGGCGTGGTGGTCTTCGCCGGGCCGCTGTCGATCTACGGCAACGCGGTCGTCGTGGACCACGGTCTCGGGCTCCAGACGTTCTACGCTCATCTCGGGTCGATCGCCGTGAAGGAAGGCGACCCGGTCACCAAGGAGCAGGAGCTCGGGCGGACGGGGAGCACGGGGTTCGCCCTGGGAGACCATCTCCATTACGAGGTGCTGATCAACGGCGTGTCGGTGACGCCGCTCGAGTGGTGGGACGCCGCGTGGATCCGCGACCACGTCGGCCGTCCGCTCCGCGAGGCGAGCCTGCCGCTGATCCAATCCGTGATGCCGGCTGCAACGGGCGACGATACGGGCCAGGCGGCGGCCCGCAGGCGCCGCGCCGCCCGCTCGCGCTAGCGGACCTTCACCAGCGGCAGCGCCCCTTCCATCTCGCCCTTCATGACGGGGTGCTGATTGCCGCCAACCGAACGCGACTTCGCCGACACCTGCTGCTCGACGTACTCGTAGAGCTCCTGGACCGTGATGATGCCGTCCTTGTTGAGGTCGGCGGCGCCCTTGAGCCCCTGGACGAGGTAGTACGTGAAGATGCCGTGGCCCAGCTCGGTCAGCTCGATGGAGACCTCCGACGGCCGCGACGCCGTGATGATGGCCCGGCCCGAGGTCGAGGGCGCGGGCCTGCAGCGACTCGAGGTAGCCCATGGCCGAGGCGCCCGTGACGGCGCAGGCGGCCACGAGCCCCACCGCCCACAGCTGGAGCAGGCGCGCGCGGCGCTGCCTCCACCACCTGCCGAGGACCATCGAAGGCTCCTCCCCGTCGGGCAGTCTACCCCGCCGCTATCGTCTCCCGGGCATCATCTGCCCAGGTAGCCACAGCGCGAGGTCCGGGAAGACGAAGAGGATGACCACGAGCAAGATCATCATGATGACGTACGGCGTGGTGCCGATGGTGACCTCGCGGGCGCCGGTGCCGGGCATGAGCCCCTGGATCACGAAGAGGTTGAGCCCGACGGGCGGCGTGATGAAGCCGATCTCGAGCCAGACCACCATGATGACGCCGAACCAGACCGGGTCGAAGCCCAAGCCCGTGATGAGCGGGAAGAGGATCGGCAGGAGGATGATCATGACCGACAGCTCCTCGAGGGCGTACGCGATCACGAGAAGAAAGCTGAAGATCACGGTGAAGAGCGCCCACTTGGGCAGCCCCAGCGTCATCACGCTGGCCAGGAGCGCCTTGGGTGCGCCGATCAGCGCGATCACGTGGCTAAAAATCGCTGCAAAGATAATGATCAGCATGACCATGGAGGTCGTGCGCACCGTCTCCTGGAAGGCCTGGTTGAGCGTCCGCCAATTGAGATTCCCGTACCAGCGCGCCAGCACGAGGCTCACGACCGAGCCGAGGGCCGCCGCCTCGGTGGGCGTCACGATGCCGAGGTACATCGAGCCCAGCACCACGAAGATCAGGATGGCGACCGGCGCCACCTCGCGGAAGGACCGCAGCTTGCTCCGGAAGGAGCCGCGGTCCTCGGCCGCGCGGGGCGCCGAGTCTGGCCAGATCATCGCGTAGCCGATCACGTAGACGGCGAACATGAGCGCCAGCACGATGCCGGGGATGATGCCCGCCATGTAGAGGTGGCCGACCGAGGTCTCCGTCATGACGCCGTAGATGATCATCGGGATGGACGGCGGGATCAGGATGCCGAGCGTGCCGCCCGCGGCGAGCGAGCCGATGATGAGCGGGCGCGCGTAGCCGCGGCGCTCCATCTCCGGGATGGCGATCATGCCGATGGTGGCGGCCGTGGCGACGCTGGAGCCCGACACGGCGGCGAAGATCGCGCAGGAGAAGATGCTTGCCACCGCGAGCCCGCCGGGCAGGAAACCGACCCAGCGCGCGACGGCAGTGAAGAGCCCCTTGCCGATGCCGGAGTGCAGCAGGATTCCGCTCATGAAAACAAAGAGCGGCAGCGCGATGAAGGAAAAGCTCGTCGCGTTGGACCAGGCGATGGAACCGACCACCCCCAGCCCCACCGTCCAGCCCTTGAGGTAGAGCAGCCCCAGCACGCCCACGACGCCCATCGAGATGGAGATCTCGAGCCCCATCGCGAAGAGGAGGAACATCAGCGCGATGAGGAGGGTGCCGAAACCGGCTTCGCTCACCCGACCTCCGGCGAGGGCGGCACTTCATCTCGCCCGGCCCGGGGCCCGAGCGCGGCGATGAGCTGTCGGCGGAGCGTCCCCGCCATGCACAGCGCCATCAGCAGGAGGCCGACGGGGATCAGGAGCATGAAGACCCAGAGCGGGTAGAGCATGACCGCCGAGACGCGGCCGTAGCGGTACGCCGTGAGCGCCGACTGTGCGGTGACCCAGATCACGACCGCGAGGAAGACGATGCCGATCGTGAGGTTGACGGCGCGAAGCCACGCGCGCACGACGGGGCGCAGGTGCGAGGTGACGAGATCCACGCGGACGTGACCGCCTACACGGAAGGTCTGGGCAACCGCCCCGAAGATCACGAGGATCAGAAGGAAGGGCGCCAACTCGTCCACGATGAGCTGGGGACGGTTGAGGAAGTAGCGCATGAGGACGTCGAAGGAGATCAGCACGGCCAGGGCCAGCGTAGCGAGCCCTGACAGCAGCGCTGCGGCCTTCGACGCCCTCGCGATCACGCCGGGGTGCTTAGCGGCCAAGCGCCTTGAGCGCCAGTTCCATGGCGCGCTTGCCGTCCGCGCCCGTCCGCTGGAGCCAGGTGTCCCAGGCGGCCTTGGCGGCCTTGCGCGCCTTCTCGAGCTCTTCCTTGGGCGGATCGACCACCGTCATGCCCAGCTCGGGCAGGCGCTTGCGCGCCCGCTCGTCCGCGGCCGCGGCGTCCGCCCACTCCTTCTCCTCGAGGTTCGTCTCCTTGATGGAGTCGAGCACCACCTGCTGCAGGTCCTTGGGCAGGGCGTCCCACGCTTTCTGGTTCGCCACCAGCCACTCCTGGGCGGCGCCGGCGAGGTACCAGTAGTCCAGGTACTTCGCCACCTCGAAGAACTTCATGGGCTCGGCGTTGGTGGCGGAGGTCATGGCGCCGTCGACCGTCTTCTTCTCGAGCGCCGAGTAGACCTCGCCGAAGGCCATGTTGACGGGCGATCCGCCGAGCAGGCGCGTGATGTTGGAAGAGTCGGCGCCGTACACGCGGATCTTCTTGCCCTGCCAGTCGGCGACGGTGCGGATGGGCACGGTGGAGAAGATCTGCTGCGACGGCCACGTGCTGATGACGAGGAGCTTGAGGCCCTTCTTCGCCAGCATCTCCGTATAGAAGGGCCGGAGCTGCATCGCCGCCTTCTTGTGCTCGGCCACGCTCGAGGTCATGAAGGGCAGCTCGAGCGGGCCCATCTCAAGGAGCACGTCGGTCAGGTACGACGCCAACACGGTGCCGATCTCCGAGCGCCCGTCGAGCACGGCCGGGATTAGCTCCGGGCCAGGGTAGAGCGACGAAGCGGGGTGGACGCGGATCTCCATCCGCCCCTGCGACTTCTCCTTCACCTTCGCGGCGAAGGCGTTGTAGTTCACGGTGTGGTAGTAGGTCGGCGCCGCCACGGTCGGCAGGTTCCAGACTATGGGCTTGGCCTGGGCCAAGACGGGCGCGGGAGCCATCGCGGCCCCGCCGGCCACGAGGGCCACGGCCAGTACCGCGAGAACCGTCACGTTGAGCGTCTTCATCCACGTCTCCTCTTTAGAGGGGTTGAACGAGCCCGGTGATGATAGCAGGAAGGGCCGCTTCGGCCTTGCGCCTTTGGTCGTCGGCCGTCTCCCCGCCCTTGCGGTGCGGGATCACGACCAGCTCGAGGTCAGGCACGCCCTGAAGCCGCGCCTGGGTGCGCGCGGCCGTCTCGAAGTTGTCCCAGACTATGGTGACCGTGTGAATACCCCGCTTCTCCAGCGCCGCGGCGTCGAGCACACTGCCCGACGTGCAGGAGCCTCAGAGGCCGATGCCGACGATGGCGGCGTGCGCGCCCGCCGCCGTGTCGACCAGGTCGCTCGGAGATGGCGCGGTGCCCGAGGGCTTGACGAGGCGCTCCACCTTGGCCCCGTGACGCTCGCCGAGGAGCGCTTCCAGGTGCGTGGTGAAGGGGATGTCGAGGTTGTCGTCCACGAGCGCGATACGCGCGCCCGCGAGCGACCGAGGCCGTGTCTTGGGCGGCCGCGCCGTGTCTGCGGCCGGCCACACCGGAACTAGAATCTCCATGCGGGATCTCCTATCGCTTTGGCCGGACAATGGGACGCGTGACCGCGAAACCGCCAAAGCCGCCCCAGCCCGGCAACACCGCGGCGAAGTAGCTCCTGCCGCCGGCGACCGCGATGTGAATGTCCTCGGGCGTCGGCGTGACGGGCAGCCGTGTCGTCGGGTTGTCGAGGTCGTAGCGCAGGGGATAGCGGCCCGCGTCGCGCTCCATCTTCCTGAACTGCTCGTGGACCACGCCGCAGGCGCGCACGTCGGACAGCGGCCGCCGCGCGTGCTCCCAGAGATAGAGGCGCACGTCCTGCTTGGACCAGCCGCGCTTGGCGAACTCTTCGGCGTTGAGCGGGTTCAGCGTCACGAGCGTCTGCCCCATGACGTGCATGTTGTTGTTGCCGAGCGAGCACATGGAGTCGGCCAGGACGTGCAGCATCTCCTCGGGCGTGCCGTAGCAGAAGACGCTGTGCGGCCCCTCGCAGGCGAAGACCGTGACCGCATCCGAGCCGGGCGGGCAGCCGCGCTCCACGTGGAGCGGCTGCCAGGGGTTGTCCTCCTCCTCTTCGGCGATACAGAAAGCGTACTCGCCGGGATGCGAGAGCGTCGACTTGTCAGTGTCCCACGGGACGGCGCCGCCGAGGTTCCAGAGGGCCAGGCGCACCGCGCGCCCCACGGCGGCGTTCGAGCGGTAGCCGTTGCCGAAGACGCCGTCCTTCGAGTTGAAGCGCAGCTCGCGCGCGATGGGACCGTTGACGATGACGAGCGAGACGCACATGTGCGTCGTCTGGCTGACGCCGTTGAGATTGTGCGCCGGGTCCATCATCGCTTCCATCGCCGCCAGCACGACCGGGAAGTGCTCGGGGCGGCAGCCGCCCATGACCGCATTGATGGCGAGCTTCTCGATCGTGGCGTCCCCGCCCTTGGGAGGGACCGGCCCCAGGCTTGCCTGGGGATCGCGTCCAACGTAGGCGATCAGGGCCTCGACGCGCTTGCGCGTCGGCAGGACCACCGGCAGCCCGTCGGTCCAGCCGCGCTCGAAGAAGAGCTCGACGGCCTCCTCGTAGTCGTCGAGCGACAGCGACTCGGAGACGAGGTTCATCCAGGCAGCTCGGCCCCGAAGCCCATGACGCGTGATAGATCGCGCGCGCTCTCGATGACGAGGGCCGCCAGGCGCGGCTGCTCGGCCAGGACGCGCTGGCTCGGGGCGCCCAGGACGAGCCCCGCGAGGACCTGACCATGGCGGTCGAAGACGGGCGCGGCGATGCCCGCGGCGCCCTGGGCGATCTCGTCCACCGAGACCGACAGTCCCGTGCTCCGGATCTCGTCGAGCGCCCGGCGGAGCGCCGCGCGGGTCACGGGCGTCTGCGGCGTGAAGGCCTTGAGCCGCGTCGCCTTCAGGTACTCCTGGCGGCGCGCGGGCGGCAGGTAGGCCAGCAAGAGCTTCCCGATTGCCGAGCAGTACAGCGGCCTGCGTTCGCCGATGCCCGCCGTGTACCGGACGGTATTGCGGCTCTCCACCTTGTCGATGTAGACGGCGACGGGCGCGTCTCCCGCCATGGTCGCGATGAGCGCGGTCTCGCCGCTCTTGTCCGCCAAGTCCACGAGGAAGGGCCTCGCCAGCTCGGGCAGCTCGCGGTTGGACAAGGCCGCCATGGCCAGCGTGAAGGCCGCGGGGCCGAGCCGGTAGTACCCGTCCGGGCTGCGCGCGAGGTAGCCCAAACGCGTCATCGGGCGGAGGAGATACAGGAGGCTGCTCTTCGGCGAGCCCAGCCGACGGGAGAGCCCGGAGAGGGTCGCGCCGTCGCGGCGGCGGGCGAGCGCCTCGAGCACTTCCAGAGCCCGGCCGAGGGCGCGGGGTCCCGCGTCGCGGTTATGGACCCGCGGCGGGACAACGGAAGCAGGCTGTGCCTTCGCTGTGGATGTTCGCATATACGAATCTAGGTCGAACGGACGAACAGCAGAGTGTCATGCCCGGCCGGGGTGTGTCAACCAGCCGGGTCACCTGGCAGCCGGGTCACCTGGCAACCGGGTCACCCGGGACGGCGGAGCGCCTGCTTGAACAGCTCGCCGGGAGGCACGAAATCGCCGATCACTCCCATCAGGACGCCGAGCAGGGCCGGCCGACGCGCGAGGGCGCGCGCGGCTAGGTTGGCCGGCCCGCGCCGAGCGATGAGGAGCTGGATCCCGCGTGTCACGCGGGACTTCGCGGCGAACTCGCGGCGGCGCGCGCGCGCGTACTTTGCTAAAGCCCGAGCGGACAGATCGCCGCGAGTGAGCGCCGCGTGCGCCGTCTCGGCGAGGAGCTCCGCCGAGCGCAGCGCCGTGAAGAGCCCCTCGCCGGTGAAGGGATCGTAAAAGCCCGCCGCGTCACCCGCCAGGAGCACGCCGCCCACGCGAGGCTCGCCCACCCGATACGCCAGCGGCCCCATCGCCATGAGGCGGCCGGCGGGCTCCATGCCCGCGAGCCGCGGGGCCAGGTGGCGGAGCTGCTTGAGCCGCGCGCGGAAGAAGGTCTCGAGCCTGCCGCTCCACGGCGCGGCGTGGGCAAGCGGCACCACGAGGCCCAGGTTGACCAGTCCCGGCGCCACGGGGTTCAGGATCGCGTAGTCGGGCGGGTCGATGTAGATCTCGCCGCGATCGCCCAAGCCCTGGAGGCCGACCACGTGCTGGATCAGCGCCATGCGGCGGAGCCGGTGCGGCCGCACGAGGCCGAGGCTCGCCGCCACGACGGACGAGCGGCCGTCGGCGCCCACGACGAGCCGGGCGCGGATCTCGAGCTCCCGGCCATCCTCGTCCTGCGCCTTTACTCCCCCGACGTGTCCCGAGTCGCGCACGAGTCCTGTCACGCGGTGGCGCTCCCTCACCTCTACTGGCAAACTCTTCGCGCGCTCCACCAGGATCCGGTCGAGCGCCTCGCGCGGGATCGCGAGCGCGTGATCGCGATAGCCGCGCCACGGTCCAGCTGTCGGATAGGCGCCGTCGAGCGCGGTGCCGTCGGGGGCGACGATCCTCATGCCGCGGAGCGGCTGCGCACCCGCATGGTCCACTGCCTTGAGCACACCGAGCCTGTCGAGGATGCGCGAGGCCTCGGGAGAGAGGTACTCGCCGCAGATCTTCGGGCGCGGGAAGGCGGCCTTGTCGAGGAGCGCCACCTGCCAGCCGCGCTCGGCGAGGAGGATGGCCGCGGCCGCGCCGGCAGGTCCTGCGCCGACCACAACCACGTCGGCCGTCGCCTTCATCGCTTCGCTCTCACCGCGCACTGGCGGAGGAGCACGGCGTGGTGGACGACCTTCACGTCGAAGAACCCGGCCTTCTGGCACAGCGCGGTGACCTCGGGAGGCGTGTAGGAGCGCAGGATGGACATCGGCCCGTCGTGTCGCGCCATCGCGCTCCGCGAGAACAGGCGCGTGAGAAGCCAGACGAGACGATGGGCCGCGCGCCCGCGCACGAGATCGTTGACCACCCAGCCGAGGCGCGCCGCGGCATCTATCTCTGCCAGGTAGCGTGTCGCCTCCTCCGGCTGGAGATGGTGGAGGGTCAGCGCCGAGATGACCAGGTCCACCGACCCGGGTCGAACTGGGAGCGCGAGAGCGTCGCCCTGGATGAGCGTGATCTCGGGATACGCGGCCGCGTAGCCGCGGGCGTACTTGAGCGTGGCGCCGTCGCGGTCGAGGGCGAGCACGCGGATGCCGCGGCCCGAGCGCCGCGCCCAGCGTACCAGCGCCACCGGGATGTCAGCGGCGCCCGCGCCCACGTCGAGCACCGTCACAGGCCTGTCGGGGGGCAGCGTGGCCAACAGGTCGCGCACATGCCGCAGCGTCAGCGAGCGTCCGCCGAAGAAACCGTTGAGCTGAGTGATGGCCTCGAGGGAGCCGGCGATCTCGTCGAACGAGGCGGGGCGGTCCATCAATTCGACCGCGTCGGCGTCGCGCTCGAGCGGCGTCGGTTTCAGGAAAGCCACGTCACCACCTCAGGAGGGCGCCCTCGGCGGCGAAGCCGGGGCCCAGCGCGATCATCAACCCCCAGTCGCCCGCCACCGGCTGCCCGGTGTTGAGCGTCTCCTCGAGCACGAAGAGCACGGTCGCCGAGGACATGTTGCCGAAGCGCTTGAGTACCTGACGCGAGTGGGCAACCTGCGAGTCGTCGAGGTCCAGGAGCCGCCGAGCCTGCTCGATCACACGGCGGCCGGCCGAGTGCAGCACGAAGTGGCGGACGTCTTCCTTCTTGAGCCCCTGCGAGACCATGAGGCTGTCGGCCATCTCCTTCATCATGGCGGCGCCGATCCGGCGCACTTCCTTGGACAGGACGACGCGCTGGCGGCCGCCGGGAAACTCGAAGCCCATGGCCGGCAGGTGCTCGGAGCGGAACAGGCTCTGGTGGCCGACCACGGCCGGACCCTCGCCTTCGCCGCTCACCGCGAGCGCCCCCGCGCCATCGGCGAAGATGGCGTGCGCCACCGCGCTCTCGAGCCTGTCGTCGAGGAAGTAGGCCGCCGAGCAGATCTCGACGGCGACGACCACGGCGCGGTGACGCGGGAAGGCGTGGAGGTGGTTGACGGCCTGCTGGAGCGCGACCATCGCGCTGGCGCAGCCCGTATCGCCGACGTGGACGCGCTGGATGGTGGACTTGAGACCGAGCTTGGCGATGAGATGCGCGTCCAGGCTCGGGCAGAGGCGCCCCGTGCACGTGGTCGTCGCGAGGAAGTCGACGTCGGCCAGGTCCCAGCCGGCGCGCTCGACGACGCGCCGCACAGCGTCCGCGCCCAGCTCGAGCGCGCCGCGGCGGAAGCGCGCCTGCACCTCGTCCACGCTCTCGTCCGGCGTGAACGTCTCGGGGTCGAGGTAGAGGTGGCGGCCGTCGATCTGGCTGTTGGTGAAGAAGCCCGCGCGGAGCGGATCGACGTAGCCCGCGATCCGCAAGAGCGTCGCCTGATCGAAGCGGTGGGGCGGCGTGGCGGTGGCGACGGCGACGATTTTTGGCGCGCCCATGGGCGGAAGGCTACACCCGGCCTCTTGCCATGTCCATCGCGTGGGTGCTATCAACGGGCGAACGGGTGCTATCAACGAGCGACCACCCACGAAAGGAGCCGTCCATGCCCCTCTTCTCGTTCGAAGGCAAGTCGCCGCGTGTGCATCCCACGGCCTTCATCGCCCCGACCGCGTGCCTGATCGGCGATGTCACCGTGGAGGAGAACGCCTCGGTCTGGTACAACGCCGTCGTGCGCGCGGACTTCTCGCCGATCATCATCAGGCGCGGCGCCAACGTCCAGGACTGCTCCGTGATCCACGTCACGCCGGCCGGCGGCAGCGACATCGGCCCCGGCGCGACGGTCGGCCACCTCTGCCTGGTGCACGCGGCGACGCTGGGAGAGGAATGCCTCGTGGGCAACGGCTCGACGGTGCTCGACGGCGCCAGGATCGGCGTGCGCGCCATGATCGGCGCGGGCTCGCTCCTCACGCCGGGGACCGAGATTCCCGACGGGATGCTGGCGCTGGGCGCGCCGTGCAAGGTCAAGGGTCCGCTCGCGGGAACTTCGGCCGAGCGTTGGGTGGCGATCAACCCCGCAGGCTACCAGGCCCTCGCCCAGCGGCACCGCGCGGGCGTCAAGCCCATCTGACGGTGGCACGCCGCTCACTCGCGCGACGTCTCTGGCGCCGTCTCCTGCTGTTGGGCGCGTTCGCGCTCGCCGCCGGGGTCGGCTGGGAGGCCGCGACCTGGCCGGACGTGAAAGCGCTCGCGACCGGTCCGCCGGCGACCACGGCCTTCATCGAGCGCCACAAGGAGATCCAACGCGCGGCGGGGCGGCCCGCGCAGGTCGCGATCCGCTGGACTCCCTACTCTTCCATCTCGCCCGCCATCAAGCGCGCCGTCCTCGTCGCGGAGGACATCAATTTCTTTTCCCACCGCGGCTTCGACTGGGGCGAGATGAAGATCGCGGTGGAAGAGGCCCTGCACGACAGCGAAGTCCCGCGCGGCGCGTCCACCATCACCCAGCAGCTCGTCAAGAACCTCTGGCTGTCGCCGAGCCGCAATCCGCTACGGAAAGTGAAGGAGGCCATCCTGACCTGGCAGCTCGAGCGCACGCTCTCCAAGCGGCGCATCCTCGAGGTCTACTTAAACGTGGCCGAATTCGGTCCCGGCATCTACGGCGTGGGCGCGGCGACGCAGGCGTACTTCGGGAAGGCCCCGGCGGATCTCGGCGAGGAGGACGCGTCGCTGCTCGCGGCCTCGCTCCCCCGGCCGACCTCGTGGCACCCGGGCAGCAGGAGCCAGGCCTACCAGCGCTACGCCGCCGCCATCCGCGCCCGGATGGACAAGGCCGACTTCCTCCGAAAGCAGATCTGACGCTCTACTTGCGGCGGTGCGCCGGCGCGGCTATGCTCCCAGCATGACGAAGACATATCGCATCGCCGTGATCCCCGGCGACGGCATCGGCAAAGAGGTGATGCCCGAGGGGGTGCGCACGCTCGACGCCGCCGCGCGCAAGTTCGGCTTCACGCTCACGCTCGATCACTTCGACTGGAACTGCGACCGGCTGGCGAAGATCGGCCAGTGGATGCCCGAGAACTGGAAGGAGCTCGTCGGCGGCCACGACGCCATCTACTTCGGCGCGGCGGGCTGGCCCGCCCTCGTGCCCGACCACGTGTCGCTGTGGAGCTCGCTCATCAAGTTCCGGCGCGATTTCGATCAGTACGTCAACCTGCGGCCGGTCAAGCTCATGCCCGGCATCCCCTGCCCGCTCGCGGGCCGCAAGCCCGGCGACATCGACTACTTCGTTGTCCGCGAGAACACCGAGGGCGAGTACTCCTCGGTGGGCGGCCGGATGTTCGAGGGCACCGACCGCGAGTTCGTCACGCAGCAATCCTGCTTCACCCGGACGGGCGTCGACCGGATCATGAAGTTCGCGTTCGAGCTGGCGATGACGCGCCCGAGAAAGCAGGTCACGTCGGCGACCAAGTCCAACGGCATCGCGATCACGATGCCGTACTGGGATGAGCGCTTCGCGGCGATGAGCAAGAACTATCCGCAGGTGAAGACCGACCAGTACCACATCGACGGCCTCACCATCCAGATGGTGCTCAACCCCCAGCGCTTCGACGTGATCGTCGCCTCCAACCTCTTCGGCGACATCCTCTCCGACCTCGGCCCCGCGACAGCCGGCACCATCGGTGTCGCGCCGTCGGCCAACATCAACCCGGAGCGCGCGTTCCCCTCGCTCTTCGAGCCGGTGCACGGCTCGGCGCCGGACATCTACGGCCGAGCGATCGCCAACCCGATCGGGCAGATCTGGTCGGGCGCGATGATGCTGGAGCACCTCGGAGAAGTTGCCGCGGCAGCGGCCATCGTGCGGGCGATCGAGAGCGTGCTGGAGCCCGGCTCCGACGCGCCGCGCACCCCCGACATCGGCGGCAAAGGGAAGACGGCGGACCTCGGCAAGGCG
>DASYVT010000122.1 GCA_035936835.1 Candidatus Methylomirabilota bacterium
AGGTCATCCCTTCAACCGACAGCACGACCGTCGACTGAGCGGCTAGCACGACTTGCGCCGCCAACAGCAGAATGAGCGTAGCGACCCAGAATCCGTGTCTGCGCATCATCGCATCACCTCCCGCCCATGCCCTTCATGTCATGACCGGCGGCGCCGTGCCCACCTGTGTCACTCAGGCGGACCAGGATGTCAGAGGCCATTTCGGGGAACCGATCGAGCAGAACAGCCGTCACCACGACAAGGCTAGCCAGCCCCAACAGAGCCAAGGTAGTCCTGCCCCCCACCATGCGGCAGGCGAGCGCTTCGCACCGACGACGCTCCAGGATGTAGAGGGCGAAGCCCGCCACCACGCCAAGGATTCCCGTTGGGATAAAGATCCATCGGTATTGCATGGTCACCGCCATGAATGCGCCGCTTCCGAGGCCGAGGACGATGACGGTCAGCGGCAAGAGACAGCAGAGCGATGACAGCAGGGCGCCAGCCCAGGCGGCCACACCCGCGCCCAGCGAGCCAAGTTTCATGGTTTTCTCCTCCGGACCTGTCTGTACCGGTACAGGGCGAACCCGGTGAAACCGATGAGCAGAGGAAGCACGACCAGATCCAGGCGGCCCGTGAGCGCACCGAGGCCAAGTGCCCCCAGCAGCAGCACCAGCGCCGGGGTGAGGCAGGCCAGGCAGGTCAGCGCCGCGCCGATTACACCGAGGAGCAACCAGCGATCACGCCACATCGCTCCTCCTAGAGCGCCTCTGCGGCGTAGGCCCCGTATTCAAAGGTGAGCCGATAGCGCCGCCCGCAGCACTCGATCACGTCTCCCGCCTTGGCATCTTCCGACAGTGTCATCACCTCGTCGCAGCCCGGACAGCTCACCCGATACGCGAGGGTGGCAGACCACTGCCCTCCCTCATCCCTGATACGCAGGGCGTGGCCCGCGCAGTTCGGACAATCGAGCAGGTCCCCGGATGTGATTCCAGGGGGCAGCTCGATCTCTTCCCCGCAATCGGGGCATCGGACCTTCATCGCGATTAGAGCCCCAAGAGACGCTTCAGCCGCCCCCGGTCGAATCCGACGATCACTTCGTCGTCGACCGTGATGACGGGCACGGCCATGCGGCCGGTCTTGGCGACCAGTTCCTCCCGAGCCGTCGCGTCCTCCGCGACGTTCTTCGCGACAAAAGCAATCCCCTGAGACGAAAGAAACTCTTTCGCCGCGTGGCAGGACTGTCAGGTGGTCGCCCAGTAGACCGTGATCTGCTGGTTCGTCATGGCTTCTGGCCCCTCAGGAGCCCTCCAAAGACCCGCTCGCCGAGCTTGAAGGCCTCGGACACCGGAGTCCCCGCGCCTTCCATCGTGGGATTGGCCTCCCACCACGCCCTCATATGCTCTTCCGACCGGAAGAAGTTGAGGGCCGTTCAGGTTGTCGTCGAGGCTCGCCGCTCGCCGTCGCACCGTTTCCCCGCCCAGACCATGACCCCTTCGGCGTCCGGCCCCGGCCCGAATGGATCGGCCGACAACTCAAGGGTCTCCCCGCAATGATGGCAGCGCGATCGGATGCGCACCGACTCCCCGAGCATCGGCGCCACTCCCAACGCGTCGATCGCGCAGCAGACGTAGCGGTCTCCGCGTCCCGACAGATGGACGACAAAGGATGTGGGGGTGGCCGAAAAGGGATACGCCAAGTCCACGCGACCATCGCGGATTTGGATCAGGTCGTCCTCGTCCCGCCTCGTCAGGGCCGCTCGAATATCGTCCGGGGCCCGCTCGGGGAAGGCCCGGATGATCTCCTCAACCACGATCGGGTCGGGCCGCTCGACGAAAGCTCGCAGAATAGCCTGTAAAACTTCGGCTTCCCGCGCCACGCGCCGTGTGGTCCATCGCGCTTCCAGCGCCGGATCCGCCAGCTCTGCCGCGCTCTTGATCTGGAATGTCATGGGCATCCCCCTCCAAGGCCGTCGGTGACCGTCTCGAACCCCTGGCATAACGGTACAGTCTGTAGTAACTACAGACTCAAGCACTTTCTTCGAGGGGGTGGAACCAGGCATGAACGCCAGATCAGATGGGTTACCAATCGGAGCCCTGTCCAAACAGACGGGCTGCAACATCGAGACCATCCGCTACTACGAGAAGGCCGGCCTCCTACCCACCCCCGCAAGGAGTCCCGCGGGCTATCGGCGATACGGCAGCACTCATCTCAAACGCCTCACCTTCATCCGCCGCGCCCGGGCGCTCGGCTTTTCCATCGAAGAGGTCCGGAAGCTCCTCAAGCTCGCCGATGAACGCAAACGGCCGTGCGCCGAGGTCCGGGTCGTGGCCGGCGTGCACCTGAAGGATGTCCAAGCCAAAATCGCAGACCTTCGAGCCATGGAGCGCGTCCTCCGGGAGACCGTCGCCAAGTGCGCGAGCGGCAGGAGCCCCGACTGTCCGCTCATCGAGTCTTTGTCTCGCGAGGGCCCAGACAATCCCTCCACGTTAACGGCGAGCCATGTGCGGGCGCAGAGGAAGGCGTCAGAACGAAGCGCCCGGGATTGAAACGCGACTTTCAGTCCCCTAGGACGAGTGTGAAAGTCGCCCATCCCGAGACTGCACGGGCGGCCAGCCGCTCACCGGCGGCAGCGACACGGCCGCCGCCGGTGAGCACGTCTTGCCTATCGCGGCTGGGGGACGATCCGGATGTACGGTTTCGGCGCCTTCCAGCCCCCCGGGTACGCCTGCTTGGCGTCGGCATCGGAGACTGCCGGCACGATGATGACGTCCTCCCCCGGCTTCCAGTTCACGGGGGTAGCCACCTTGTGCTTCGCCGTCAGCTGGCAGGAATCCAGGAGCCGCAGCACTTCGTCGAAATTGCGGCCGGTGCTCATCGGATAGGTCAGCATCGCCTTGACCTTCTTGTCCGGCCCGATGACGAACACCGAGCGCACGGTCGCGTTGTCGGCCGCGGTGCGGCCCTGCGCAGTGGTGCCGGAGTCCTCCGGCAGCATGTCGTAGGCCTTCGCCACCTTCAGCTCGGAGTCGCCGATCAACGGGTAGGTGACGGCGTGCCCCTGCGTCTCTTCGATGTCCTTGGACCACTTCTGGTGATCGGGGACCGAATCTACACTGAGGCCGATGATCTTGCAGTTGCGTTTCTCGAACTCGGGCTTCAGCCCCGCCATGTACCCGAGCTCGGTCGTGCAGACCGGGGTGAAGTTCTTCGGATGCGAGAACAGGATGGCCCAGCCATTGCCGATCCACTCGTGGAAATTGATCCGGCCTTGCGTGCTCTCCGCCGTAAAGTTGGGAGCTTCACTGTTGATTCTCAGCGCCATGACGCACCTCCGCATCGTGTGAACCGTTCGTACGCGAGCTACCCGTGGAAGAACTGGGGCCATCACCTCCTGCCGCCGTCGCGTGACCACAGGCCCCCATTAAGTACCTCCGGGCTCCCCACGCGTCAAGTTCCGGCCGGGTATACCATGGGTCACGCGATGCTGCGGGGGCGACCCGGGGAGGGTTTATGTTTCAGCCGAACGAGCGGGTGACGGTAGACCTGTCCGGCCTCGTCATCCAGGGCGTCTCGTTCAGCCAGAACGTGCAGAAGGCCCTCGGGACGATCCTGCAGCAGGTATCCACGGACCCGTCCATCTACAAGGTCGAGCTCCTGTTCAGCTTCAAGGGCATCAAGCGGGTGGAGGTGCCGGAGGGGCGGATCCACCGAAGCTGACCGTGAGCTTGCTTCAGAGGAGCGCAAGAACCGTCATGCCCTGGGACAAACGCATCGAGCCGTTCCTGGACCGCTACCCGGCGCTCCGCGCCATCGGCAACACCCCGCTCGTCCCGGTGCACATCTTCGGCGCCGACCTGCCCGGCGTCGAGGTCTTCGCGAAGATGGAGTGCCTCAACCCGGGCGGCTCGCTCAAGGACCGCCCCGTCCTGCGCATGCTGCTTCCAGCGCTGGCGGATGGGCGGCTGCTGCCAGGGAAGATCATCCTGGACAGCTCATCGGGCAACGCCGGCATCGCATACGCGATGGTGGGGCGGATCATCGGCTACCCCGTCGAAATCGTCATTCCGGACAATGCCAGCGCAGAGCGCAAGAAGCGGATGCTGGCGCACGGCGCGCACCTGGTCTACACGGACGCGCTGAAGGGCTACGATGAAGCGTTGCGCGAGGTGCACCGCCGCCACGAAGCCGACGCCCAGCGCTATTTCTTCTGCGATCAGTACAGCAACGAGGATAACTGGCGCGCCCACTACGAGACGACGGCTGTCGAAATCCTGGACCAGACCGACGGCAGGCTCACGCACGTCATGGCAGGCGTCGGGACCGGAGGGACGGTGACGGGGTTGGGGAGACGCTTGAAGGAGCACGACCCCAAAATCCGCGTGATCTGCGTGCTCCCGGAGGTGTTTCCCGGGATCGAAGGCCTCAAGCCGCTCGGGGGTCCCGAGGATATCGTCCCCGCGATCCTGGACGAGGCGGTCATCGATGAGCGGATTCCCGTCACCAGCGATGACGCCTACAAGATGTGTGGGAGACTAGCCCGCGCGGGCTTTTTCGTCGGCCAGTCCTCCGGGGCCTACATGGTCGGGGTCGAACGCATCGCCCGTCGCGAGCGAGCGGGACGCTTCGTGACGCTGTTCAACGATCTCGGGGAGCGCTACTTCTCGACTCGGCTCTGGGACTAGCCGAGGCCGCGCCCGTCGCGTCCTTCCAGCGATGGAACTCGCGCACGCATGTCTCGGGATCGCCCAGGATGAGCCGATCGGGGGCGAGAATCGTCAACGAGAACTCCGTGCCCGGCGGGCTATTACGGCACTCCGCTAACCGGTTCTTCCAGTGGTAGCGCGTAAGTACCATAAGGCCTGTTCTCGCTCATGACCGGCCTGGTCCCAGGCCTTTTCCTTGGCGCAGTAAACGTTGGCGGCTGAAACGCGACTTTCAGTCCCCAGCACCGAGAACTGGAGTCGTTCGGCACCGTTGGTTCAAATCACGGGCCTGCAATTACCGAAATCGAACAACCTGACCTTCGGGGATGACCTCGTCTGAGGCTGGTGTCCTAGCGAGTTCGGTCCACGAATGCGCCGACGCGATCTCGTACCGGTCCATCCTCATCGTGGCCTCCTTCGGACCCCTACGCCGACGCCGCAGGGCGCCCATCTTCGTGGAGCGTCAGCACCTGCTCTCCTGCCCGGAGGGTGGCGGACCAGCTGATGGTGATGGCGTCCTTGACACTCTGATGGGCCGGGCAGCCCTGTGGGTGGACCTCCAGCGCCCGCTCGGTTGCCTCCCGCGCCTCCGCAGGGACCGTGAGGTCGTAGTGCACGTGGATCGCCGTGATACGGATCGTCTTGCCGATGCCGGAGATCCGCCCCTCGGCGGTCGCCGTGTAGGAGTCTCGATCAAACGCGATGTTGCGCCCTGCCAGGGCGCCGCGCAGTGTGCCGTACATTCACCCCGCGACGGCCGCCACAATGTGGTCGAGAGTCGAGGCGATCGGGGGACCTTCCGTGGCCCCGTAGTATTCCCGGAGGGTGCCCTGCACGCCGTAGACCACCGGCTCCGGGACCTCTCCAAGGTAGGCACGGCGGTAGCCGTCGCGGTATTCGAGCCTGGCGCGTGACGTGTATTCAAAGTCGTCGGCCATGGGACCCTCCTGTCGAGTGAAGCACCTCAGCGTTGCCGGGACAGCGCCCGCACCGCCTCGAGCGTGTCCTCCGGCTCGGGGCGGGTGGTGTAGTCTGGGTCGCTCTCGGCGGCCCGAATGATGCCCTGCGGATCGATGACGAAGCGAGCTGGGATCGGCAGCGTCCACGAGGCGTCCCCGTTGAACTTCTCGAGATCCAGCGGGAACGTGCCGTAGACCTGACGCAGATACGCCGGCAGCTCGAAGCGCAGCCCGAATTTCGTGGCGACCTCGTTGCCACGATCAGTCAGGATGTCAAACGTCAGCTGACGTGTCCGGCTCAGCTCCCGGTTGTGCTCAGGCAATTGCGGAGAAATCGCCACGAGGGTGGCCCCCAGCCTCGCGAGTTCCGGCAGGATCGCTTGTAGAGCCACCAGCTCTACATTGCAATAGGGTCACCACCGGCCGCGGTAGAAGGTGACGATGAGCGGCCCCTTGGCGAGGAGGGCGCGGGAGTCAATCGGCTGCTCGGCGGAATTGGGCAACACAAATTCTGGGGCCTTATCGCCCACCTTGAGGACCCGGTCAGCTGCCCCTGAGGCCCGAAGCTCCTCCACCGCCCGGTGCATGGTCGCCACCACATCGGCCGGGCGCCCGGATTCGAGGCGTGTCTGTAGCGCTTTGAGCTCTGCTTTCAGGGACATAGGCTGATCCTCTCCGCGACTGCGTCAAGATGCCACGCGATGCTTCAGCCCCAGCCCCTCGACACCATGGTGCGAAGGCAGGGGTCCCGATTCGATTCAGTCTGTCTGGAATTAGATGCATGGCCGGCTGCCTGCGATTCGGCGGCGGGTGCCCGGTCCGGCAGGAAGGGTATCGACAGGCCGGCGATCGTTGCCCGGGCCGGGGGTGGTCCGGCCCGCAGGCTCCGCCCAGGGGAGCGGCTTCTCGGGCAGGCGCCAACCCGTGCCGAGGCACTCCAGCCCGCCGGGTCCCTGCCGTACCAGGTCTCGGCCGATCGAGATAAATCTGCCATCGTTGTGACAACTGCCGACCGCTCAGGGCACACGATGGACTCCGAGTCAGAGCATTTCACCTTCCCTGGAGGAGGCCCCTTATGCGGCGGTGGACGATGCTGGTGGTTGCGCTGGTATTGGTGATGGCGTTCGGAACGGGCGGCTGCGCTCAGACGCCGAGCGGCAGCGGAGACATGATGGATAAGGACAAGATGATGGACAAGAAGGACGACAAGATGATGGACAAGAAGTAATAGGTTGGGTTCCAGGGGCTCCTGACACCCCATGACCTGCTCCCGCTGAATGCGCAGCGAGCGTCGGGGACAGCTCCGGCGCTCGCGCGGGGCATGTCACACGTCGACCGTATTTTCAAGACAACTGCTAGAACGAAGGGATTGGACACGCTCAATCCCCTCGCCTTCGAGGCTGACTTGGTCTAAACGGTAGCGCGGGCCTGCAAGCATCGATATCGAACAAGTTGACCTTGGCGGTGGAGATCATTTGCTCAACCTCAGCAGGGCCGGGGCCCGAGCCAGCGGCGGAGCAGGTGGTCCGCCGAAATCGCTCCTGCACCTCGCGTCAACAGGAAGAGCAGGATGGAACCCCAGACCAGGTGCTCGTGCCACGCCTGTGGGTAGACGAAGAGCTGGATGGTGACAATCTGTCCGAGCAGGGGGAGCGTGGCCAGTCGGGTGGCGAGCCCGGCAATGAGGAGGGATGAGCAGCCAAGCTCGAACGTGGTGGCCAGCATCGTCGCGATGACCGGCGGGAGCAGCGGAACCTTGTACTCGTCCTGGAACAACGCGATCGTGGACTCCCAGCTGGCAAGCTTGAGCAGACCGGCCGGCATGAACACGCTGGCGATGGCCAAGCGGAACAGAAGCTGGTGCACGGAGGGCGGCACGCGCCCGAGCAGATCGGTCACCGTTTCGCCCAGCTTGCGTAACGCCGGAGCGGCCTGGGCGTCCGGGGTACCGTCAGCCATCAACCGTGCTCCGGACCCTTTGACGAGACTTCATAGTCGACCGGCAGCTGCTCGGCGAACAGGTTCCGCAATGCCGGCGGGAGATCGAACGCGCCATTTGTCTCGAGAGCTGCCTCGGCCGCCTCAGCGAGACAATCGCCGCGGCTGAGCGCGCGGCGGAACACATATATCGCTGGATCGAGCGGGCGGAACACGGCATGGTCCCCCATCCGCCGCACCTCCAGACTCACGCCACCTGAGCCCAGATCCACCGTGGCGTCGGGGTCGCCCTCCGGCTGGTTGACCCGCCAGATCTGGTCGATGGGCCAGGGCGAGCGTAGCAGCGAGAGCGACGGATCAAGGCGAAGGGTCAGGCCTGGCAGATCCTCCACGGGCAGCTGGGAGAGCACCACCGGATCGAGCGCCGCGGATTGTTCAGCATGCGTGGCTGTGTTCAGCGCCCATTCGAGCCGCGCCACATCACGCAGGTACTGCAAGTGCCGGCAGGGCTCGAAGTCGGCGAGGAATGCTGGGAACGAGCTTCCGTACTCGAACAGGCAGGGCCCGGCCGGCGGGTGGGCGCGGATATATTGATCCGCCGCATAGCCGAAGAACCGCTCATGGACGAGACGGCAGACCACTGGATAGGTCGCCTGGAGCGCCGCCGTGAGCGTCGTGAACACATGATGCCGGTAGATATCAAGCCGTGCCTGGGGCCTTAGGCCGTCTGCCAGGATCTGCGCCGCAGCCGACTCCGTTGGGCCGCCAAGAAGGGCTTCCAGGAATGCGGCCTGCAGCTCACGCAGTGGCGGCATGAGGCGTCCCTGGGAGCGCCCTGTACAAGAGTCCATCGGCGACGCACGCTTCGGCGAGGAGGACATCCAGAGCCGGGATGGCAGTGTCCCATTCCACAAGGGTGGCTACCGGGCCGAGATGCGCCAAGGCATGGGCGTAGAGCTTCCAAACCTCGGGCGAGACCCGCGAGCCATGGTCGTCGATGAGGATGGTGAGCCCGTCGGCGTCATTGCGCGCGTGGCCGGCCACATGGATCTCATGCACGGACTCCCGCGGCAGAGCGTCCACGTAGGCCACGGCATCGAAACCCAGGTTGTGGGCCGAGACGTAGATATTGTTCACGTCGCAGAGCAGTCCACAACCGGTCTGCTGGGCCACCTCGATCAGGAACTCGGGCTCCGGGATGGGTGAATGCCGAAAGCGGAGATAGCTCGACGGGTTCTCAACCAGGATCTGCCGACCGAGCGCGACCTGTACGTGGTCAATGTGACGGCACACCAGTTCGAGGCTCTCCTCGGTATATGGCATCGGAAGAAGATGGTTCAGGTAGACGCCGCCCGTGATGCTCCACGACAGGTGCTCCGACACCAGGGCGGGCTCGACGCGCCCGACCAGGGTTGCGAGGCGCTTCAGGTGGCGTGCGTCCAGGCCATCCGCGCTGCCGAGCGAGAGCCCAACGCCGTGGAGGGAGACTGGATAGTCGCGACGGACCTGATCGAGGTCCCGCAGCGTCGGACCACCTCCCAGATAGTTCTCCGCATGCACCTCAAGCCAGGCGATGGGCGGGCGAGTGGTGATGACCTCCTGGACGTGGGGCGCGCGCAACCCGATGCCGGCCGCCGCCGGCGCGCCAGCTGTGTCTGCATCGCCTCCGGTCATCCCGCCACTCGCCCACCCATCGCCTAGTGCTCCCTCGCCCCTACGCCCTCTTGGGCTGCAGGCTGCCGTCCACGAGCTTCTCGCAGGTGCCCTTGGGGACGTACACCCAGGCATCGCCCTGCTTGTCCCGCTTGGACGTGCCCGCGCAGGACGAATTGGCCGTCTGGCAGTCGTTCTTGGCTGCCCGCGCGATGCTAAAGCACTTTTCGTGCTCGAACTTCGGCACCGGCGCCGGGCCGGCCTGCGCGCTGGTGAACAGCGGCACGGAGAATGCGGCGGCGACGGCAGTCGTGATGAGCACACGGGTCGTCTTCATCTGGTCTGTCCTCCTGGTCATGGGTGGATGGGAGTGTCCGATCGCGGACGCCTCAACTCGGTTCTCTAACACCGACAGCCGGCCGATTATTCCCATGCACCCCACCGAATCGCGGGCCTTCCCAGAATCCAGGGAATACAACAGCCGGTATCGGGGTTTACCATGTGGAGGTTCGCCCAGGGGGATCTATGCTCAGGTGGGTCAGAGGGCGCGGGCACGCGCCGGAATTCGAGGAGGTGGCGCTGGTCCACCTGGACCTTCTGTACCGCATGGCGCTCCGCCTCACCCACAACCGGTCAGAGGCCGAGGACTTGGTCCAGGAAACGTGGCTCCGGGCCCTCCGGCACTTCGACCAGTTCGATCCCGGGAGCAATTGCCGGGCCTGGCTGGTGACCATCCTGCGCAATGCCTTCTTGAACAAACTCCGCCGGGAGGGCCGTGAGCGCCTGGAGAGCGAGGCCGCTGGCGAGAGCGCCGGGTCGGCGACCTTCGAGGACTCGGCCGTGGAGCGGTCGACGCCCGAGGAGGAGTTCCTTCAGACAGTGTTCCACGGCGACGTCGAGCGCGCGCTCAAGACCCTGTCTGAGGCGTCTCGGCAGGTGATCATGCTGGCCGACCTCGAGGGCTTCACGTACAGGGAGATCGCCCAGGTCCTGAGCTGCCCGATCGGCACGGTGATGTCACGGCTGTCCCGCGCCCGGCAGCTGCTCCGGAAGGAGCTTCGGGCGCTGGCCCGTGAGCACGGCTACAGCGAGGAATCGCGATGACCTGCCGGGAGTTCGAACCAATGTTGCACGCCTTCGTGGACGGTGAGCTGGACGTCGAGACCACGACGGCGGCGCAGGCTCATGTCTCGTCCTGCCCCGAATGTCACGGACGGGCGGATGGGGAGCGTCGCTTCCGTGTCCTGCTGCGCCAGCAGCCCCACGACGTGGCGCCGCCGGAGCTCCGGGCGCGCCTACTCGCGGTGGCTCGCCGTGAGCGTCGGCGGGCGGCTTTGCGCGTCTGGCTGGGCGTGCCGGCCTTTGCCACCGCGGCCGTCCTGCTGGCGGCAATCCTCATCACCCGCGCAATGCCACCGGGTCCGAGTGCCCCCAGATTCGTTGACACGCTCGTGGACAAGCACCTCGCCTATGCGCAGATCGAAAGTCCGGCCGAGTTCACGTCGAGCGAGCCCGGCAGGGTGGCGGCGTGGGTCCGGGATCGGATCGGGATGCGTGTCCCGGTGCCCGACTATTCCCATGCAGGTATCCGTCTGGTCGGGGCGCGCATCTCGGAGGAGGGCGAACAGAAGCTCGCCTACCTGCTCTATGAGAAGGGGCACATGCTGATGTCGGTCTTCATGCTTCCCGACGCGGCGGAGGCACAGACCCTGCCCGGGAAGGCGGTGAGCTACCGCGGACACGAGTATCTGACCCGCGAGCGCAAGAGCCTCCGGACCGTGTCCTGGCGCGACGGGAAGGCGGTCTTTAGCCTGGTCTCGATGCTCGACTACGACGCCCTGCTCGAATGCGCGGATCGCCTTCGTGTCGAGCGAGCCCGCGAGGCCCAACTGTAAGAGGTGGAGATCCATTGCGACTTGGCCATTGAAGACAAGTCGAATAGTCGACCTGGGCGCAAACATCCGCATCATCGTCGAAGCTCTGGGGCAGGAGGCCCTGGAATCGACAGAGCTACATGGCCCACTGCAAAACGCCGAAATAAGTGCATTACATCACGCGGGCCGGAACTTCCCAGAAACAGTCAGCCCCACGCGCATGCCAGCAAGAGACAGCGACTTCCGAAGCCGGCCAACCGCGGCATAGCCGTACGGGAACTCCGAGAGCTCGGAAGGCATGAGGTCTGACGTCGCCGCTCGAGCGCGCGGTTTGAGATCCTGACCCTACGGGCCCAACCCTTGACGCGTTTCCGGCGTAGAGGCCTGCTCAATCCTTCGAGCTGGCTTTTGCAAGGGATTGCCAATCGACAGGGCTTGTCTTCATTGGCCGGACGAGAGGATGGGGGCTGAGACGGAGCGCACTAGGGCCTTAGTCCGAACCCGTGTTCCGTCGAGGACCCGACGCGGCCTTACCGCTCGCCTCGAGTGGGTGGTTCCACGTGAGCCGGGCGGTCAGTCGGTGCCGTGGCCGGGCCGGGATGATTGGCGCGGGGTTCCTCTCGCGCACGCCTGCTCGCGCCGTTCTGGGTGACGGGAGGCGGCGGGGGTGGCGGCGGCGTCTGACGTGACGCCATGCCCTCCTGCGTCGACCGCGCAGCGGCGATGGCGCCTGCTGGGCCACGCTCAGGGGTCGCAACTACTCGTTTGTCCTTTCGTGGCTCAGACCCCGCCCCTGTGGGGGCGTCGGAATGCACCGCATCGCGGGGTTGAGGCGGCGTCACCTTTGACGAGCCGGGCGTTGGAGGCGGTGATGCCCGCTCTGCCGTGCTGCCCTTCTTCTCGACTGGTCCGGGAACGGTGGGGCCGGCAACCGCAGGCGCCGCGCTCGGAGTACGAGCCGGGCCGGCTCCGGGTGCGACAGCAGCATTCGGAGAAGGAGGCGCAGACCGAGGCGAGGGCACACCCGACCCTGTGGGGAAATCAGAGCGCATCGTGTCGCGGGACTGAGTCGGCGCAGCCTTTGGTGAACCCGATGGTGGGACTGGCGACGCCTGCTCCGCCGCGCTCCCCTTCTTCTCTAGAGGCCCGCGAACGGTGGGACCGGCAACGCCAAGTGCCCCGCTCGGAGTCCGAGCCGGACTGGCTCCTGGTGCGACCGCAGCATTCGTGGAAGGAGGTGCAGACCGAGGCGAGGGCACTAGTCGGGGCGGCGCTGTTGGCGCGACCGCCGGCGTCGCGGCAAGACCCTGGGCCTGCAGCGCCGGCCGGAGATCGTGAGGCGCACGCGTCGCCACCACCGGGCGCGCCTGGATGGCCGCCGGTGGCGGAGCCGCAGAGCCGGTCGCCGGCTGCACGCTGGCCGCGATCGGCCGGACCGCGAGCGCGCCGCGCACCGGCGTGAGCTGCTGCGCCTGCGCTTGACTGATCCGCGTCGGCTGCACCTGGCCCTGGCCGAAGCGCTCGGCGGGCACGCCCACCACGGCGTTGGTCACCTGCACGTTCCGGTACACCGTGATGTTGGTCACGTTGATGTTCGTGGTGCGGTTGACGACGACGTTGTTGACGACGCGCGGGCCGCCCCAGCCGCCCCACCAGGCCACGCCGACGAAGCCAGGCCGCCCCCACCACGGGAACACCGGCTCGCCCCAGCCGAGCGGCGCCCAGTAGAGCGGCCGACCCACGGTCACCGCGCCGCCGCCGCCGAGGAAGACGACAAGCGCCGGGGCGTAGGCAGGGCGGACGACGACCGGCCCGGGGGCCCAGGCCCAGTAGTTGCCAAGGAAAACCCAGCGGCCGTAGTGATAGGGCGCCCAGCCCCACGGCGCATCATCGAGCCACGTCCATCCGAAGCGCGGGTCCCAAATCCAGCGGCCTGTGCTGTACGGCACCCAGTCCGGAGACACACCGGCGGGTACCCACACCGACCCGTACGTCTCGACCGGGCGCCAGCTCCCGTACTGATTGAGTGCCTCCCCTCCGTACACGGCAGGCGAGACGTAGCGCGTGCTCGCGGGCTGGAGGAGATAGTCCGTGCGCTGGTAGTTCCAGCGATCCCACGCGCTCAGCGCCGGGGCGGCAGCCATCTCCACGCGCGGCGAGTCCGTCCCGGTGATCACGACTTGCTGATTGGCCGCGACCGGTGTGGCGGCACCGCCCGCGGGAGTCACCGTGGCGCTGCCCCCGCGGTGGGTGTCGAACGCGGTGGACTCCTGGCTCACCTCGACATGGTAGTAGCCCGTGCGCTCGACGGTGAAGGCTCCGTGCGGGGTGTCGAGCTCCACCGTCTGCGCCGCCGTGAGCTCGCGCAGGTCAAGCGCGGCATGACCGGCCGTCACGCGGAACTGGACGAAGTCGGGCTCCTGGTTATCGAGGCCGACGTGCGTGCCTTCGGATGCCCGTAGGAAGGCGCGCTGCCCGACCTGGATCTCGACATTGCCGCCCTGTCCCGTATAGAGGAGGTCGCCCGGCGCCAGGGGCATGTTGACCTTGGCCGGTGTCCACTCCTGCCCGCCGGGGCGCCAGAAGGACACCTCACCGTTGAGGTAGCTCACGCGTGCCGGCGTGACGTCACTGGCCGGCGCTGGCACCGGCGCTCCGGGCGGGGCTGGAGGGGCAGCCGGAGCGGATGGGGCGGGCGGGGCAGGTGGCGGATCGACCGCCCGTGCTACCCCCGGGCCGCTCATCATGATCAGTGCCAGAAGCGCTGCAACGACTCGTCGTGGGATCATGGCTGACTCCTGTCTGTCCCGGGAGCGGCTATGGCCGGTCGGTCACGGCGCAGGCCGCAATCTCCTCGAGGACACTCTGCCTATCTGACGCAACAACGCGGTCGGGTATTTACCCGGATTTCCGATATCACGGGTGAACGCAGCGGGGTATCATGGCGCAGTTGCCGCTAAAAGACGCGGCCCCCGAGGCTCCTGGCTGGTTCGGAGGGCTCCACCCGATGGGTGACGCGACATCTGGCCTGTGTCGCCTCTCGTTCAACGCCCAGCTCCGTGTCGAGTTCCATCGTGCGACGGTGACCTCCGACGCCGGGCTGCTGTGGCCACGCGAGGTGGCCGAGCGGCTCGGCTTGGGCGCGCTGATCGAGCGACCACCTCGGTAGAGGAATTCGACAAGAAGGTGCTGCGCGAGCGCTTCAAGGGCTGGAAACCGAAGCCGTAGCGAGCCGTTCACCCATCACAGAGAAAGGAGATCGCTATGTGCTTCTTCGACACCTCCTCGCTCTCTCACGTGCCTGCAGGAGTCTCGCGACGCCAGTTCCTAGGCGGCGGGCTGGCCGCAGGAGTAGCCGGCACCGCGCTGGGCTTGGGCAAGTCGCTCCTGCTCCCCGGCGTGGCTGAAGGGGCTGAGCCCGCTCCCAAGAGCGGGGGGCCCGGTTCCGCAGGCGTGAATTTCAAGTGGTTCGGCACCGACGGATGGGAGATCACCTTCGGCAACAAGACGATCCTGCTCGATCCATGGTTCAGCCGGTTCGATACGGGATTCTTCGCGGGCAAGTTCAACGCGAAGACGCCCATCAAGGTGGAAGAGGCCCTGATCGACCAGCACATCCCGAAGGCCGACCAGATCCTCATCGGCCATGGCCACTGGGATCACATGGCCGACATCCCGTACATCGCGAAGAAGACCGGAGCCCAGGTCATCGGCTCCGAGACCCACGCCAATGTGCTCCGCGCCTCCGGCGTCACGGAGGGCAAGATCGTGCAGGTCAAGGGTGGCGAAGTCATGCAGTTCGATGGGTACACCATCGAGGTCTTCCCCGGCCTCCACTCCATGGGACCCACGAAGAAGCACGCGGTCCCGGGCCACCTCTACTCCGTCCCGCCGCCCCCCACGACCGTCGGGGACATGCCCGAGGGGGACAGCCTCATCTATCTGATCACGATCGGGGGCAAGTTCAGCATCTTCCTCATGAGCACCGCCAACTTCGTCGAGCGGGCCATCGCCGGCCTCAAGCCCGACGTGGCGCTGGTGGCCTCCATCTTCGCCAACCAAATCCACAACTTCACTCCGCGGCTCCTCAAGGCGCTGAACTACCCGAAGGTGATCCTCCCCACGCATTGGGACAACTTCGAGAAGCCCTACTCGGAAGGGCCGCAGGATTTGCGGGCGATCTTCGGCGACCCGGCGAATCTCGACCTCTGGGTGAAAGAGGCGAAGCAGGTGTCGCCCAAGAGCAAGATTGTGGTGATGAAGTTCTTCGAAGCCTACGCCGCGTAGGCGCCCGCGGGGTGCAGCTCGGTCCAGCCGCTGCCGGGCTGCGCCTCTAGCGGAAGCAATTCCCCGCGAGTGCAGCCGGGCGCGGGGGCGACGACTATTCCGCGGCTCCGTAGCGGCGCGGCAGCTCCGCGATGTCGCGGCGCCCGGTCCGCGTCGCGTGCCTGAGCGCCGTCATATCCGCCCGATCCCGCGCATTGGGAACAAGTGCAGCTGTTCCCCGCTTGTATCGGTTCAAGCCAGCCGACTCTTCAGTCCTGGCTAGAAGCCGCGCCCGGAGGGGACACCCGTGGGAATCCCAGTCTGATTCCCATATTCCGAAGACATTCCTACATCGGTCCCCACCTGATTCTCTCGGATTGAGCCTGCCAGAAAGACTCTCGAGCACAAAGCAGACGACTTCGGCTGGGCTCCAGCCTCCGATGATGTCCACCTCGAAGGTCAAGCGGGTCGATTTCGGTGGTTGCGTGGGCCCGCAACCACCTGTCGGCAAACAGGTCACTGATGTTTCAGTTCGAGGTCACGGTTTGAAACCGGTGTTTGGTCACGGCTACATTTTCGCCAAGTAACTCTGTGTGTTACAGCTCACTGAGACCGAAGAAAGGCGACGCGACTAAAACACTCTGGCGGGGGGTGACTACTCTCCCCGCCCCGCCAGTCTGTTGGTCCGTTCCTCAGCGGCATCAGCCCATTAGCAGCTTGCCCGGCACCTCCCGGCCCATGATCTTGATCTGCTCCTTGGTGATTCCCTCTGCCACGAGCCCGGCCACCAGCATCGCGTAGCCGTCCGGCTGAGACGGGTTGCCCGTCTGGCCGAGGTCGGTGCCGAGGACGAAGTTCTCGGCGCCCACGGCCTTGATATGGGCGGCGGACTCCTTGTACGTCACCTGCCGCCAGTGGCGCATCCAGGGGAGATGCGCGGTCGGCCCCATGAGCGGCCCCATGGCGTCGATCTCCAGCTTGGCGCCCATGGACGCGGCCTTCTTCATCTGCTCGACCGTCATGTTGACCACCTCGAACTCCGAGTGGGTGACGACAACGCGGTCGCAGCCGGCATCGCGCGCGGCCTCGATGATCGCCAGGCACTCGGTCGGTGAAGCATGGCCGGTGCAGAGCACGAGCTTCTGCTGGGCGCAGACCTTGAGCACGTCGCGGAGCGCGGGCAGGGCCTTGCCGTCGGGGCCCACGACCTTGATGCCCTCGGGCGCATCCTTGAAGTGCTTGACGTGGTTGTCGGCGTCGAAGGTCGGCAGCCACACCACGCGGCCGTAGCCGCCCTGCATCCGCCACATCCACTGCACGGCCTCCGTATTGATGCCGCCTGCGGCACCGTTGAGGGTCACACCGCCAAAAGCTTTGATGCCCGGGTTGTGCTTGCGTACAAGCCAGGCGCGATCGGCGGTGAGGGCCACGTGGTTCTTCAACACGACGGCTTCCATTTTGCGCGCCATGTAGAGTTGGGCCATCTCGTCATCGTCGACGGCACGACCGAAGACATCGGGGGCGCAGTGGTTGTGGAAGTCGATCAGGCCCTCGATGGGGCTGACGGCTGGCGGGGGCGGCGGGAACACGCGCACCTGGGCCGCCGCCGTGTCCTTCAGGGTCGCAAGCGCGGCGAGCCCGACGGCGCCGGCGGCCGCGGTCTTGAAGAAGTCCCTGCGGCTCGTGCTCCGGCCGTCAGCGGTGCTCCGGGGGTCGGGGTCGTGGCTCCAACTGTGGCCGCAGCAGTTCATGAAGCGCCAGCGTGGAAGGGTAAAGGGGTTCATGGGCCACCTCCTCTTTGAGGCAGGGTTGAGCGGCCAAGGCAGCAGGTCTGGTCCACGACACACTCCGGTTCTAGGCACCCTGCGGCATAGCACGAACCGATCTGCAACACAACCCCTACCCCGGGCGGGCATGATTGGGAGGCGACCGTAGACCACCCGGATCACCTCGAAGATCAGCTAGGTCGATAGCGGCAATTGCAGGCCCCCGCAATGTGACCCGCCAACTAGGAATTAGTGGCTCCCGGGCCTCGACTCCGACGGTCCTGCCGAGGACCGGGCGAGTCGACCTGCTCCTCGGAGAATTTCGAGCGCTTCATCGGTCCCGTCCTTTCGTGTGATGGACCATCGAAGGCGCCAGCGTACTCTAGTTTTGGGCCGTCGTCGTTTTCGGGGGAGAGGTCACGACTCTTGCCACGGGGAGGCCACCTGTCCAGGGTCCAGGTGGCCTCCCCGCACGTCGCTCGTCAGACCTTCGAGAGCTGGCCGGATCGAATCAGGTCAACCAGCACATTCCACTCGTCCTTGGTGAGAACCGCGAGATTGCCGGCCTCACCGACCCGGACGTGTTCGCCAGCGAACTCCACCTCCGGGCACTCCCCACACCCGGCTGGGCACAACAGCACTTTCCGGTTGTCCAATGTGTTCACCTCCTTCCTTTCACGATCTTGAGTCGCTCGATGTGATGGCAGACGGTGGCCTCGCCGCGTCGTGGTGATCGTGAGGACGATCTGAGTAGTTCCTTGAGACCGCGTCGCACTTCGGTCAGGTCAGCGAGCGTTCGGTCAAGCTCCTCGACCTTCTGCCGTACAAGGTCAAGGACGTGTGGACACGGGCAGCGGCCCGACCGCCTGATCTGGACCACCTCCTTGATCTCATCGAGGTGGAAACCGAGGCGCCGCGCCTGTGCGACGAATGCCAGGGTCGACAGAGTCTCCGGCCCGTAGACCCGGTAGCCCGATGTAGTCCGTCGCGACGCAGGGAGAATGCCTGTCCGTTCGTAGAGCCGAAGCGCCTTGCGGCTCACCCCGCTCCGTGAGGCCACTTCACCGATGAGTAGGCCGTCTCGTCCCATGGATGGAGCCTAAACCTTCCCCCTTGGGGCAAGGTCAAGTGCTTTTTTCAGCAGGCGTTCACGTTCACGGGGCCCCCTTGCGCAAGCGCAGGGCGGCTCCATCATGGATCAGCACAGCCCCCGCTATCACCGCCCTCGCCCTAATGACGGTGCCCACCGCTTGAAGGTTGCGTCGGAGTCGGCCGCGGCTGGGGAGGTGCGGCTTGCACGTCCGTTCCCGCTTCCTTCACGAGCGCCATGATCTCGTCGTACTTGTCAGGCGGAAGCACCCGGACCAGGGTCATCATGCCGCCCAGCGATGCCGACCAATCCTTCGGCAAGCCATAGGTCTCGGCCTTCGTGACCTCCTCGTCCATCGGCATCCACATGTCCTGAGGGAAGCCGGGCACCCGGCGTTGACCGCTCCCGGCCCCGTACCCGGGCGTGGCCGCCCGGCTCTGATGAGGCGGCTGGCCGACCATCGGGGACACGGGCTTCTCGGCGGTAGTCATGCCCATTCCCCGCCCAAAGCCGGGCGCGTTCTCGTCAGACAGGGCGTGCCCCTTCATGATCCCCATGCCCTCTTCCATCCCCTTGCCAGTCTGCAAGGGTCCGCCGTGCGCCATGGGGCCGACCATGGACACCATCTGGTTCATCATGTGGTGCGGCAGGTGACAATGCAGCATCCAGTCGCCTGGGTATTTTGCGACGAATTCAATGTCCCGCGCCTGGGCAACACCGACGAGGACGGTATTCTGCTGATAGCGAGCCGACTCTGGGATCCGTCCGGACTCCGTTCCCGTCACGGTGAACTGCATGCCGTGCAAATGGATCGGATGGTGATCCATCCCGATATTTATGATCCGGATGCGGACCCGCTCCCCAAGTTTGACCAGCATTGGTGTCGCCGCCGGGCCTGCCTTGCCGTTGAACGTCAGCCAGTTGAACTCCATGGACAGCGTGTTCGGGACCGTATTGTTCGGCAAAACGGCCCACTCCTGCAGGATGATCCCGAAATCCTTCTGCACGGCGGGCTCATAGGCCTGCGTCGGGTGGATGATGAAGAACCCGATCAGGCCGATCATCTCGGCCATGGCCATGTGGGTGTGATAGAAGAACGTGCCGTTCTGGTGGAGAGTGAACTCATAGGTGAACTGCTCGCCCGGCATCACGAGGGGCTGGCTAATGGCCGGCACGCCATCCATCTCGATCGGTACCTCGAGACCATGCCAGTGCACGGTCTGCGGCTCAGGCAGGCGGTTCTCAAAGAGAACACGCACGCGGTCGCCCTCGGTCACCTCAATCGTCGGTCCAGGCATGCTGCCGTTGTAACCCCAAACGTCGAAGAGCTTGCCGGGCACGAACTCGACCTTGACGGGTTCGGCCACGAGTCGGAATACCTTGACACCCTTGTCCATCTCGTACGGGAGCTTCGGCACATCAAGGACGTTCACTGCCACTTTGGTCCCGGTCGCCTTGCCCGTCGGTGCCGCGCCGCGCGCCTGCCCAGCAACCGGCCGCGCACCATGTCCAGCATGCTGCGCGTCGGCTCTGCCGGCCCAGGCGGCGCTGAGCATGCCGGCCGCGGCGCCGAGTGCTCCCTGGAGGAAATTCCGTCTGCGCACTGTCATGGTGGCTCTCCTTGTCGTCTCTGGAAATGTCTAGTCTGCGGGCCGGCCCGCGGCTGTCGGCACGTGGCCGGTCGGCGGCGGCTGGCTAACGGACATGTGGAAAGGCGCGTCCAGTCCCCCACTCAAGAGCATCCCCTCCAGAAGCGAAGCCGTGCGCCACAGGTCGACCAGCGCCTGCGTGTACTCGGCGCGTGACTGGAAGAGCGTGCGCTGCGCGATGAGTACCTGTGGGTACGCCGCGGCCATCTGCTGGAACCCTTTCCGGTAGAGCTCAACGGATTGCTGCGCGCGCGGGAGGATCTGGCGCTCGTAGCGCTCGACCTCCATCCTGGCGTCCTCGTAGCCACGAATGACCGTCGCGAGCTCGGAGCGGAGCGCCAGCTCCAGGCGCCGCACCTCGGCCTGCGCGTGCTCGAGGTCGGCCTGGGCTGTCGCCACATTGCCCTGCTGGCGGTCGAAGAGTGGGAGCGGGATACCAATCTCGATGCCGGTCTCGAAACCAACGTCCTTGCCAGGCGTAACCTGTTCCGAATTGTATCCGAGCTTCGTCCGCACGAACAGGTTTGGGATCCGCTCGGCACGCACCCGCTCGAGGGCGGCTTTGGCCCGCTCGACATTCACCTGAGCCTGCCGGACCTCTGGGCTCTCGCGCAGCACGCGGGCCAGCACCGCTTCGCCGTCGAAGCGCGGCATCTTCGCGGTCAGATCGCCCTCAAGTTTGGCGATCGGCAGTGATGGCTCGCCCACCGCCGAGGCCAGCATCCGCCAGACGCGCTGCTGGTGACTCTGCGCTTTCATCAGCTCGATCTCCGCCCGCTGGGCCTGCATCTCGACGTCCAGCACATCGGGGCGATCGGCCTGCCCCACGTTGAAGAGCTCCCCGGAAACTCCAACAGCCTCCCGAGTGAGCTTGGCCAGCGCCTGCCGCTCGTCCACAATGCGTGCGGCGCCGAGGCCTTCGTAGTAGAGCATCCGCACCGTGGTCAACACGCGGAGCCGCTGCATATCCGCCGTGATGGCGGCGCGCTGGCTGTCTGTCGCCGCGAGGTCCCGGCTCTTCTGCAGCTTGCCGGCGGTGACGATGGGCACCTGGAACCAGAAGAAGTTTTTGTTCTGGTTAGGCGTACGGGTGTTCTGGTCCTCAAGCTGGTAACCGACCAGGGGATTCGGATAGAGGCCCGCCTGCGTCTGGCGGCCTTGCGCGGCGCGGATGGAGGCCTGCACTTGGGACAGCGTGGGATTCTTCTCGAGCGCAATACGCTCGAGGTCTTCGAGGCGCAGCCCGCCCATGGGTGTAGCCGCTTGTGGCGCCTGCGCGCTGACGAGCGTCACGGACCCCAGGAGCGCGGCCGCGCCGACCAGCGAGGCCAACCCACACGCACCCACGACACCAGTCCGCTCAGTGGCCAGCATGTCCGCCTCCCAACCCAGGATGCTCGCCCGGTGTATGTGGCCCTTGATGCCCCGAGAGAGTGTGAACATAAGCGATCACAGCCCACCGGTCGGGGATCGTCAGCTCGCCCTTCCATGGCGGCATGGCCGACCCAATGGACTTGTACGGCTCGACGAGCCCGCCTTCGCTCACGCGCCAGAACCAGAAGTTGCCGGCCATCTCGCCTACCATCTTGGCGTCGGTGAAATCGGCCGGCTTGAGCGGCAGATTGAGGCTGCCCGGCCCTTTGCCGTCCCCCTTCTCGCCATGGCAGAGAGCGCACTTGGCCGTGTAGATTTCCTTCCCCTTGGCGATCATCTTGGGATCTGTCCAGGCCCGCGCCGGAATGTGCGAGGTCGCGTAGGCGGCAGGCACCGGCGCATGCACGTGAGCGTGAGCGCCGGCGGCCGGACCCGTTCCCGGTTGCTGGGCCTGAGCAAGGATCTGCTGAGCGCCCAGCGCCGGGTCGCCCATGCCAGGACCGAGCGTCCGCAGCGCGGCGGCCAAGGTCGTGATGCCGAGCACCTTCCAATGGAGCCGTCCAACCGTCATAAAAGCCTCCAACGGGCTCGTACGGGCCCGGAACGTAGGTAAAGTGCGAGCTGCCCGGGCGGTAGCCAGAGCGGACACGACGTGAGCCGTCCGCAAGGCAAAATCCTTGGAACTTGGGATACCGCGGGCAACTACGGCTTACAGAGGACGGCTAAATCAGGAGTGCAGCGTGGAGGATGAAGCGAGGTGGACCGCTGAGGGATACCGGTCGCATGCCGACAGCTACGACGTGGTCCTGCAAAGGCACCGCCCAGGCCTCCAGACTCGGCAGAAACGCCACCGCGTCAAGTCCGAATGCGGGCGTATTGCTGGGCGCAGTGGCGGCGCCCTCGCAGGCACTGAGGTGTGCCGCACTGTGGTGGTGCGGCTCGCCGCCCTGGTCGATCTCGTGTGCCGGTGCCGCCTCAGCACTGTGCGACTCCGTGGAGAACTCACAGACGTTGCCGAAGACCATCAGGGTCGCCGCGAACACCAGCGTCCACCGGGAGCCGAATCGCCAGAATCTAGGCGCGCGCATGATCGCGAAGGTTACTCGACGGTTCCGCCGGTGTCAACAAATGGTGGCGCCGGCGGCACGGCAACCGCCGCGACACGTGCGGTGGTCTGCACCGATCTCACGGCCGGGGTTCATCGCCCGTCATCGCCCCTGCGCCCGCTGAGCCATCGGATTGCTAGCACGACGGCCAGAACCACCAGCGCGAGCACACCCAGCGCCAGCACCCAGCAGATCACCATCATCCAGCCACCGCCCATCATTCTTCCCATCATGTCGGTCATCATGACGACTCCTTTCTACCAGGTCATCCCAGTGAGACTCACGTCCAGTTCCCGCACCTAGCCGGACGGCGCATTCCGGGCGGCCTCGGCGCGCAGGAGAAAGCTTCCGTCCGTGACCACGATCTCGCCCGGCTGTAGGCCGCTGAGGACGACCTGGCTCTCGCCCCTCTGCTCTCCCAACCGCACGATGCGTTGGATGAACTTGCCGGCCTCGCCCTTGGCGGGCAGGAAGACGACCTGTCTGTCGCCGAGGCTCTGGACTGCCACTTTCGGGACCAGCACCACGCGCTGTCCCGAGCTGGTGTCGAAAGCCATGGACAGGTACATGCCCAGCCGGAGTCGGCTGTCACGGTTGGGCACCTCGACCCGAACCTTGGCCGTTCGGGTGGCCGGCTCCACCCTCGGATCGATGTAGGTCACACGGCCTTGGAGCGTCAGTCCGGGATAGGCCGGCGTCGACACCGTCGCGGCGGAGCCCACCCGTACGGCTGCGAAGTCCTGCTCGTAGAGATCGCCCACCGCCCACACCTCGGACAGATCCGTCACGACGAACATCTCCTGGCCCATGCCGACGACCTGCCCGAGGTTCGCAGTCCTCGCTGTGACCACGCCATCGATGGGCGCGGGCACGGTCACGCTGGACACGATCTGGCTCGGTGACTGGAGGACGCGGATCTGCGCAGGCCCCAAGCCCAGCACCATGAGCCGCTGGCGGGCAGACTCCAGCTCCGTCTCGTGGGTCGCGTGCACCGCCGTAACCTCTTCCAGCTCCTGGCGACTCGCGGCCCCGATCTCCGCGAGCTCCTGCGTCCGGCGGAGCTTTCGGTGATCGGCCTCCAGCATGGCCGCCATCGAGAGGAACTTCGTCTGCGCGTCGGCAAGCTCGCTGCTGAACACCGCGGCGAGCGGTTGCCCTCGCTTGACCGTGCTGCCCAGCTCCACGGCGACGCGGGTCACGATGCCCCCCGCGACCGGCGTCACCTTCACCTCCCGGTACGCATTGGCCATCACGGTCCCCGGCACGGTGATCGCGCGACTCTCCTCGGCACTGATCACGGCGGCGGTCTTGATTCCCGCCCGCGCGATGGCCTCGGGCGTCAGCACGACCTCGACGGAATCCGACGGTGTCGTGACGGAAGCCGGTGGCGTGGAGACGCGAGCAACCGGAGAGACCTGAAGTGGCTGGCCGAGCCACCCGGTCCTCATGACCAGCACCGCGCTGCCTGCGCCCAGAGCCACGAGCCCGAGTGCCCCGGCCACCAGAAGGGAAGGCGTCAGCCGGCGCGGCTGATTGGGCGGAGCGCCACCGTCCCACTCGTTGTCCATGTCGGCGTCTCCTTTCACCGCTCGGGCTCCCCGATCGCGCGCTCGACCTCCACGGCGGTGGTGTACGCCAACTTGAGGGCCTCCGTGTAACCCATCTCCACCTCGATGAAGCGGCGCTGCTCGGCGATGACGTCGAGCAGTGGGCGTCGGCCCAGCTCCCATGTCCGGCGCACGACATCGAGGTTCCGCTGGGCCACGTCACGCACGCCGTGGGTGTAGATGTCGAGCGCCTGCCGCACCGCCTGGTATTGCGCGAAGGCCGACGCGACTTCCTGTCGGACGGTCAGGATCAGCGCATCCAGGCGCCGTCCAGCCCCTCGGGTCTCCGCCTCGGCGGCCGCCACGTTTCCCTCGTTCCGGTTCCGCACCGGCACCGTAATGGACACGCTGCCACCGAAGTAATCGAAGACGCCCTGAATTGGTCGCGTGCCGCCACGATCGGTCAGCCCCATCAGGTCGAAGCCGGTTGACTGCCGCTGGTACCCCACGTTGATGCTGGCATCCCATCGGCCCTCGGCCCGCTCTTTGGCCACACGGGCGCGGGCCGTGGCCGCCTCGGCGCGCGCCATCGCCAGATCCGGGCGGACCTCGAGGGCACGCGCCGCGGCTGCCACCCGGTCGAGGGTAACGGGCGGCGGCGTGAAGAGGTCTCCTGCGACAGAGAGCGGCGCCTCGGGCCCGAGCCCCGCCAGCGACTTCAACTGCAGGGTGAGCACCTCTCCGCGACTGGCGACGAGTCGCCGGTTGGCGTCAAGGCGGCTCACCTCGACCTGAAGCAGACTCTCCTCGAGCGCCGGCACTGCGCCCTGTCGGACCCGCTCGCCGACCAGCGCGAGTCCCTTGCGGTTCACTCGCAGGAGCTCGTCGGCCGTCTCCAGGTCGCGCTGGGCTCCAAGGAGCTCGGCGGCCTTCATCCGCACCTCGGCCCGGAGCCGCCGCTCACGGTCCGCCACCTGCGCGCGCTTGGCCTCGAGCTCTTGCCCGGCGACACCGATCCGCCCTTCCTGGCGGCCATTGAGATCGAGGGGCACGGTGAGCCCGACCGTCACGTTGTTATCCGAAGTCAGCGCCTTTTGGCCGCCGAGCTCCACCGTCGGGTTCGGCCGGAGGCCGGCCTGGAGCAAGCGGCCGCGCGCGGCGTCGATGTCCGTGCGGGCGGCGGCCAAGTCAGGGTTGTCCCTGAGTGCCCATGCGACCACCTCGTCAACCGTCAGTCGCCCCGGCAAAAGCTGGGCCCATGCCTCGGACACAGCAACGGCGAGCACCGTCAGCGCAATGACCCCGCCGGCGATACGATGTCCCCGGATGGTCATGGCCTGTTACCGCACCGAGACGGAGAAGCGCGCCGAGCCTTTGCCGGCCGGGCCGTCCCAGGAGACCGCGACCTGCCGGGTGCCGGCGTCGGGGAACTCGATCGTGCCAACGTAGCGCCCGGGCGCCTTGTCGGGCGTCACCGTCGCTCCTGCCACCATGGGCGCCATACCGGGCATCCCCATGCTGGTGCTCAGGCTGACCTTGTCCATGTCCATCGGCTGCTTGGTCGCGGCCGAGGTGAAGTCGAGCACGAAGGCGTTCTTCCCCGGCTTCCACTGCCCCGTCTCGCTCTTGAGCGTGACGACCACGTCCTTCGTCTGCTGCGTCTGGATCACCTTGAGATCCGCGGCCCAGCCGGCCATGAGCGGCCCGGTCGCCACCGCCCATCCTGCCAACACCAACGCCGCCATCAATCGCTTCAGCATGTTTTGTCTCCTTTGACGCTGCATTGTTCCATTCATTGTCTGCCCTCTTCGCGCCCAATCTGTCGCTCGCGAAGCCAGTAGAAGATCACCGGCGTCACGATCAGGACCAGCGCGAGCGAGCTCAACATTCCGCCCAGCACCGGGGTCGCCAGGGGTTTCATGACCTCGGCGCCGGTCGAGTGGCTCCACATGATGGGCAGGAGGCTCGCCACCACCGCCGAGACCGTCATCACTTTCGGCCGGAGCCGGAGCAGCGCCCCCTCCTGCACCGCCTCGAGCAGGGCGGCCCGGGTGAGCCGCCCCCCGAGCGACTCCCGCTTCCTGGCCACCGCCTCATCCAGGTAGATCACCATCACCACGGCTGTCTGCACGGCCGTTCCGAACAGCGCGATGAACCCCACCCACACCGCGACCGAGAAGTTGTAGCCGAGCGCGTACTGGAGGTAGATCCCGCCCGCGAGCCCGAAGGGCACCGCGAGCAAGACCTGCGCGGCGTCGAGGATCGAGTGATACGTGAGATAGAGCAGCAGGAAGATGATCACGATGACGACCGGGACCACGAGCTGGAGCCGCTGCTTGGCTCGCACCTGATTTTCGTACTGCCCGCTCCACTCGATGTAGGACCCCTTCGGCAGGGGCACCGACTTTGCGACGATGCGCTTGGCCTCGTCTACGAAGCTCCCGACGTCCCGTCCGCGGACATTGAGGAGCACGGTCACGACAAGCAGACCGTTCTCGCTCGAAATCATCGCCGGCCCGCTCACGGATCGCACTTCGGCGAGCTGCCCGAGGGGCACCTGGATGCCGGTCGGCCCGGACACCAGGACGCCGGCCAGGGCCTCGGCGCTCGCGCGGTACTGCGGGGCGTACCGGACCCGGACGGGGAAGCGCTGGCGCCCTTCGATCGTGAGCGTGAGATTGGTTTCCCCGACGGCGGTCTCGATGACGTCCTGGACGGCGCCCACGGAGATGCCGTACCGGGCGGCCGCCTCCCGGTTGACCGTGATGTCGAGGTAGGGCACTCCGCTTACCTGCTCCGCGTAGACGTCCGCCGCGCCCGGGATCGCGCGCAGCACCTCAGCGACAGCGCGGGCCCGCTCTTCCAGCAGGCGGAGGTCAGCGCCGAAGATCTTCACGCCCACCTCCGAGCGGATGCCCGTCGTGAGCATGTTGATCCGGTTGATGATGGGCTGGGTCCAGATATTGGAGACTCCGGGCATGGTCGTCGCCGCGTCGAGCTCGCCGATGATCTTCTCCCGCGTCATCCCGGGTCGCCACTGTGACTCGGGCTTGAGGCCGACCACCGTCTCCGTCATGTTGAGAGGCGCCGGATCCGTCGAGGTGTCGGCGCGAGCCACCTTGCCCACCACCGAGGCCACCTCGGGCACGGTCAGGATGGCCGCATTCTGCTTCCGCGTGAGCTCGATCGCCTGAGGCAGCGATACCGCCGGGTCGGTGATCGGCATGAACATCAGGTCGCCCTCGTTCAGCGGCGGCATGAATTCCTTGCCCATCCGGGGGATGAGGGCGACCGCGCCCACCACGACCAGCGCGGCGACAGCGAGCGTCGGCAGCCGATGCCGGAGCGCCCAGTCGAGGACGGGGCGGTACAGCCAGATCAGGGGCTTCATGACCGGGTTCTCCTCCTCCCCTCGCACCCGGCCGCCGATCAGCAAGGTGCAGAGGACCGGCACCAGCGTCACTGAAAGGATCGTCGCCCCTGCCATCGCGAAGGTTTTGGTGAAGGCGAGAGGATGGAAGAGCTTGCCTTCCTGCCCGGTGAGGGCGAACACCGGGATGAAGGCAAGGATGATGATGGCCATCGAGAAGAAGATCGGACGGCCCACCAGCCGCGTCGCGTCGAGCACCGCGACTGCCACAGCCGCCCGGTCGCGGGGGTTCACGCCGCGCTTCTCGATGAAGCGGAACGCGTTCTCGGTGACCACGATCGCGGCGTCCACGAGCACGCCGATCGCGATGGCGATCCCGGCCAGGGACATGATGTTCGAGGTGATCCCCAGATACCGCATGAACAGGAAGGCTGTCAGCACGGCGAGGGGGATCGGGATGGTCACGATCAGGACCGAGCGCAGGTGGAGGAGGAAGAGGATGTTCACGAGCGTGACGACAAGGGCTTCCTCCAGGAGTGCGCGCTTGAGGGTCTGCACGGCCCGCTGGATCAGCACCGATCGGTCGTAAAAGGGCACGATGTGGACGCCCGGAGGCAAGCCGGGCTCCAAGACGCGGATCTTTTCCTTCACCCGCTCGATGACGTCAACCGTGCTGACGCCGTACCGTGCCACGACCACGCCTCCGACTGCCTCGTTCGTGCCCTTGACCAGGGCCGCGGCGCGGAACGCGTCGCCGATCTTGACGTCGGCGACCTGACGCAGATAGATGGGCACGCCATTCTCGGCCCCGATCACCACCTGCTCCAGGTCTGCCGGCCGCTCGATCAGGCCGAGCCCCCTGACGACCGACCACGTGCCGCTGCCCTCGACGACGTTGCCACTCACGTTGCGGTTGCTTCGCATCACCGCGTCCACCACGGCCGACAGGGGAATCCGAAGGGCGCGCAGGCGCTTGGGATCCACGTCGATTTGATACTGGCGGACCATCCCGCCGACGCTGGCGACTTCGGCCACGCCGGGAACCGCGTTGAGCTGGTAGCGGATGTACCAGTCCTGGATGGCCCGAAGGTCACGTAGGGATTGCCCCGCGCCTTCGACCGTGTACCAGAAGACGTGGCCGACCCCGGTGGCGTCGGGCCCGAGGGTCGGGACCACGCCGGTTGGCAACGACTTGGTGACGAGATTCAGCCGCTCAAGGACGCGCGTGCGGGCGAAGTAGAGGTCCACCGCATCCTCGAAGATCACGTTGATCATCGAGAAGCCGAAGGCGGAGGACGATCGCACCACCCGCACACCGGGCAGGCCCTGGAGGCTCGTGGTCAGCGGATAGGTGACCTGGTCTTCGACCTCCTGCGGCGAGCGGCCGGGCCAGTCGGTGAACACGATGACCTGGTTGTCCGAGAGATCCGGAATCGCGTCGATCGGAGTCGTGAGCAGCGCCCAATAGCCCCACCCTGCGAGCGCTGCAAAGCCCGCAATCACGAGGAAGCGATTGCGGAGCGAGACCGCGATCAGCCAATCGATCACGGCTGAGCCCCGCACGGACGTGACGCCAGATGCCAGAACATGGACACTCTCCCTCGCTCCCGGTGAGCGGACTTCGCCCCGGGCTGCTAACGGTCGTTACGACGGATCGTTGAGTGAACTACGCGGAGAGGAGCGAGGGCTTCGGCGGGGGCTTCGGGACGGTCAGCGGAACGGCGGCAGCATGGTCAGGAGCCAATATAACCAGGGTCGTTACGGGATCCAGCGACGTGCCAGCGGTTGGTGCGGCCGTCGTGCCCGAGGATGCGCCACAGGAGTCCTCGCACACGAACATGACGCACATCGCCAGGCACGGGTCGGCCGCTATCGCCAGCGGGATCAACAATGCCCACAGGAGGACGACGGCCGTTGCAACGCAGACGACCCAGCGCTTCATATGCATGGATTATAGCATCCCTTAGTACCAACGCGGGTCGCCCGGCAGGACAGCGAGAGGCTTGCCGTCCATTTGGAGCACGCGCGGCCTGATCGTCTGCACCTCTCGCCTGCCCAGGGACTCCAGCACGCTCGAGGCCGGGGCGCCACCGGCCGCCACCAGCTCGAGGTTCTTGATGGTCGGAAAGCGGAGACCGATGTCTTTACGCTGAGAGGCGGCAATTGCCTCCGCCGGGGTCAGCCATTTGAGGTCCACGATCTCGTGGCCATCCACGACGGGCTCCTGCCCCGGCGGCATGACAGCGGCGAAGAAGCGCGTATCGAAACGGAGCGGCTGCTCCTCGGGCGTGATCCAGTGGGCGAAGTAAGCCACGCGGTCGGTTGCCAGCGTCAGATGCTCGGCCCTCAGCATATCGAAAAAGGCCGGGTTGGCCTTCTGGCACGCGATCCGATAGGCCTCGTAGCGGGGCTTGGCGTCCGACGCAATGCGGAGCAGGCGGCCGTCGGGCTCATAGGCCAGAAGCACCCCCACCTCCTCGAAGGCTTCGCGGATGGCTCCTACCCAGTATGAGAGAGCGTCTCGGGGCGCGAGTCCACCGCCGAGCCGAGCCGCCGCGTGCCCGGCCGTGAGACCACGGCAGAAGCCTTCACCGTCGGGGGGCATGTCGTCGGCTTCGACCTTGCCGCCCGCGAAAACGTAGTCTCCGGCGGCAAACTTGCTCTTGGCATGGCGCTGGAGCAGCAGGGCCTCGACTTCCGTGGGTGGCCGGTCTCGAAGGACGACGAGGGTAGCGGCCGGGGACGGGATAACGGGCTGGGTCATAGGGCGAGTCCATCGGATTGTCACACAGGAGACCGGGGGCTGTCCAAGCGCATGCTAACCTTGGTGTATCCGCATGAAACCTCTCGCTCTGCTAACGGTCCTGGCCCTGGGGCTCCTCTTGGGTGGCTGTGCTTCGAGCACCCCGCCCGCTCGCCGAGACTCTCCCCCGATCCGCACCCGCTGCCTCAATGACCGGAGCGAGGGATCCACGCGGCCCATTATCTTTCTCTTCTGCGCGGAGTCACCCTGAGCGCCCGGTCGGGCAGGAGCCGAAAGAGGCTTGCCAGGGCCCTGCTCTGGTGAGAGAATCCCCAAGTAATAGAGGGGGTTGGGCATGAACGAACGCAGGGCCGATCTCAGGCGATACCCCAGAGCCAAGGTAGCTTGGCCGGTAGTCCTCGAGGTTGGAGACCGCCACTTCAACATCCAGACCATGGACCTGAGCCCCATGGGCACCAAGGTCGGGCTGGTGGAGGCCCCCCTCGAAATCGGTAGCTCGGCCAAGCTCCGCATCCGCCCCCCGAACGGCCACAGCCTCGACGTCAATGCCATCGTCTGGCGCTCGGACCGAGACGGCTCGGCCTTCTTCTTCATCGGCGTGGACGGGGACGACGACGTGTACGCTGAGACCGCTCCACGGCCTGTGCCGCTGCCGTCCTGACCGCTCGGCCTCCAGCAGCCCACTCCCCGCGTCACGCCTACCTACCACCGTCACCAGCGAGGATCCCTCATGAGCGCGGAAGCCAGGATCAAGGAGCTCGGCCTCGCCCTGCCCCAGCCGGCCAAGCCCGGGGGTAACTACGTCCCGGGTGTGCGCGTCGGCAACCTCCTCTTCCTCTCGGGCCACGGGCCCGTTCGGGTGGACGGCGTGCCGACGGTGCGCGGCAAGGTCGGACGCGACCTCTCGCTCGAGGACGGCTACAAGGTCGCGCGGGACGTGGGCATCAACCTGCTGGGCTCGGCCAGGACACTCCTGGGCAGCCTCGACAAGGTCAAACGGGTCGTCAAGGTGCTGGGCATGGTCAACTCCGCCGAGGGCTTCGGCGACCAGCCCAAGGTGATCAACGGCTTCTCGGACCTGATGGTCGAGGTCTTCGGCGAGAACGGCCGGCACGCCCGCTCGGCGGTGGGCATGGCCGAGCTGCCCATGGGCATCCCCGTCGAGATCGAGATGATCCTCGAGGTCGAGTAGCGCGGCGAAGCCGAGCGCGGACACCGTGGCCGCGCTTACTCGCCGGCGATGAGACGGGGCAGGACGCGGAGCGCCTCGGCGATGCGGGGGCCGTACCAGGTGGCGAGCTTACCGTCAACCAGGTGGACGCGGCGGTCTCGCACCGCGGGGATGTCGGGATGCGCGTCAAAATCCGCGAGGTGGGCCCGGCGAAACCGGTACGGCTCGTCGGGCAGCAGGATAATCTCTGGCGCTGCGCGGGCGACATCCGGGAGCGTCACCTCCGGGTAGCGCGTCGCTGACTGACCGAAGACGTTGTCGCCTCCGCACAGCGCGAGCATGTCGTGGGCGTACGTGTCGCGGTTCACGGTCATCCAGGGTTGGCGCCAGATCGGGTAGAACACTCGGCGGGCGGGCGTTCCCGCGCAGCCGCTGCGCACGTCATCCAGCGCGGCCTCGAGCGCCGCGGCCATCTCTTCCCCCCGTTCCGGCAGCCCGACTACCAAGCCGAGATCGCTCACGAGCCGAATGCCCTCGGCGACGGTCCGGGGATACGTGACGTAGACCGGGATGCCCCAGCTCCGCAGAGTCTCGACGTGCTCGCGGACGTTCTCTTCGATGTTGGCGACGACCAGGTCCGCGTTGAGCTCGCGGATCACGTCCAGCTTCGGGTTCTTCTCGCCGCCCACGCGCGTCTTGGTCGCGACACCCTCTGGAGGCTCGGTGCAGTACACCGTGCAGCCCGCCACCGAGGGACCGGCGCCGAGCGCGAAGAGAATTTCCGTGACGCTCGGAATGAGCGAGACAATGCGCCGGGGCGGCGCCGGCAGGACCACGGCGGCTCCCGTTGCGTCGTGGAACCTCATCGCGCTCTAGGATACCATGTGGCCGGAACGACCATGGAGCGCGCCACCGATCTCCTCTACCGTCTGCTCTACGGCGGCGTGCTCTCGCGGCTCCCGGAGCGAATCGCCGTGCCGCTCGGCCAGTGGGCACTGCGACTCGTCCCGCTCGACCTGCTGCCGGTGTTCCGCAACGACGATCCTCGCCTCGCGATCACGCTGGGCGGCGTGAGGCTGCCGAACCCGCTGATCTTGTCCTCCATGTACTACGACACGACCATTCTCAGGCGGGCAATGGGGCTCGGGTTCGGCGCCGTCACCGCCAAAAGCATCACGCCGAAGCCGCGCCCGGGGCATCCGCGGCCGAACCTCGTGCGCATCACCACGCCGGAGGGGCCCGGGCTCGTCAACTGCAACGGCTTTCACAATCCCGGCCTCGAGGCCTATCGCATCGCGCTGGCTTCCCTTCCTCACCGCGTCCCGCTCATCGTCGCCGCGGCGGGCGAGTCGGCGGACGACTACGTCGCAGTGGTCGAGGGCTTGGCACCCTTCGGCGACCTGGTGGAGATCAACATCTCCTCGCCCAATACCAAGCTCGTGTACGGTTGGTCCGAGCGGCCCCAGGAGCTGGCGAAAGTCTTCCGCGCGGTGCGAAAGGCAACGGACAAGCCGGTCATCGTAAAGGTGTCGCCGGATTTTCGCCGGATCAATGAAGAGACGACGATCCCGGCTGCGCGTGACGCGGGCATCACCATCGTCAACTGCGGCAATGCGCACCGCGTGGAGGAGCCGCGCCTCTCGCAGAAGGCCGGAGGGCTCTCGGGGCCCGCGCTCTTTGAACGCACGCTCGAAAACGTGCGGCGCCTGCGTGAGAAATTCGGCGACGGCATCGAGATCATCGCCACCGGAGGCATCGACGCGCCCGACAAGGCCCTCCAGGTACTCCAGGCCGGCGCGACGGCGTGCGGCTACTTCACCGGATTCATCACGCGCGGCCCGCTCCTGGCGCGACGAATCCTCGATGCGCTTGTCAAGGCCTCTCGGTAACCCACACCTTATCCACTTATCCACAGCCATCCACACCATGAAAAAATGCACGGTCCGATGCGGTTCTGCGGTCACGTATCGAATATATGACGCTCCGACCGTCCACCGCTTCGATAGGTTGAAAGACACACAGCATTCACGCGTGTCCCACGCTCGCAGAGCGAGAAAACCCGCATCTGGCGCGGCGAAACGAAGCCTTGACATGGTTTGTGCCCGTACCTAAGGTGGACACCTGCGCGGCATTTACGAGGTAGAAAAGAGGACGTGAACACGCAGCTGAGGGGACGGTGAGTATGGAGGCCAGCCGGAAGCCACTGGCGAAGGTCGAAGGCAGGAAGCGGATGCGGCTCAGCGGACTGACGGTGGTGTGGAGGGGGACGCCGAGCCTGGATGACTGGGTCGCCTACATCGCCAACGGTACGAAGTCGAAGAAGCTGATCCTGGCCGATCACACCTCGGAGCGGAAGGTAAAGGGCCTCCTGGTGCGCATCCAGGGCCTCTCCAAGAAGGAAGTCGAAAAGCTGGCCAAGGGCTAGGAGATCTCCGTGCGACGACTGCTATCGTTTGTAGCCGGAATCGCCCTGCTGGGGCTGGCGGGCTGCGCCAGCACGCAGGCGCCGCCCACCGTGGACGTGAGCGGCAAGTGGCAGGGTACGTGGGTCGCCCTCATGCCGTCCCAGGACGGTGGCCAGATCCAGATGGACATCAAGCAGACCGGCTCTCGGTACAGCGGGACCATCCTGGTGACCGGCGGCCGGAACGACCCGACCGGTCTCACCGAGGGGTTCGTCACCGGCAACCGGTTGAGATCACCGTGCCGGCCGGCATGACGGGCTCCCTGACCGTGACCGGCGACGAGATGAGCGGCACCCTCGCCGGCATGAGCGGCGCGAAGATCACCCTCCGGCGGCAGAAGTAACCTCGGCCGCCGCGCGCCTCAGCCGCGCGGGAAGAGGCTAGTCTAAGGTCAGCGGGTTGATGGTGGCCACGGTCGAGGGATCCTCGGCCCAGATGGCCGGATCACCGTCCACGAAGAGCTCGACGGTATTGCCATCGGGATCCTCGCAGTAAATCGATTGGCTCACACGATGATCCCGCGTGCTCCGAATCGGCACCTGGTGGGCGTCGAGCTGGGCCTTCGCCTCCCGCAGCAGGTCCAGAGAGTCTCCGATCTTGAGGGCGACGTGCGCCAACCCCACCGCGTCGTCAGGCGGCGAGGGGGCATCGGCACCTACGGCCATGACCGCCAGGTCATGGTGGTTGTTGCCCGCCGAGAAGAAGACCATCCGCCCCGGGAAGCGCGCGACCTCTTTGAGCCCCAGCACGCCCTCGTAGAAGGCCTTCGAGCGCTCGAGGTTCCTCACCTTCAGCACCACGTGCCCCACTCCCTGGATTTTCATAGAACCTCCGGTTAGCTCGCCTCGTCGCTCTCGTGCCTGCGGCAACTCGGCAGCGCCTCGGCTCAGACTGATCAGCCCTCGCCTCGTCGCTCTCGTGCCTGCGGCAACTCGGCAGCGCCTCGGCTCGCACTACAGCGCTCCTCGCTGTGCCAGGCTGATGAACCGCTCCCGACCGATAATAACGTGGTCGTGGATGCGCAGGTCGAGAAGCTTTGAACACTCGACCAGCTGGCGGGTGAGTCTCAGGTCCTCGCGGCTCGGCGTGGGGTCGCCGCTCGGGTGGTTGTGGAGCAGGATGATGGAAGCCGCGGATTCGAGGATGGCAGGCTTGAAGACCTCCCGCGGATGGACAAGGCTCGCCGACAGCGTCCCCTCGGAGACGACCACGTCCTTGAGCAGGCCGTTCTGGGCGTCGAGGAGGGCCAGCCTGAATACCTCCTTCTTGAGGTCTTCCATCAGCGGCCCGTAGCGCGCGAAGACCTGCTCGGGGCTGGACAGCACCGGGCGCGCGTGACCGTTGCGCGATCGAAGCCGCCGCGTGATCTCGAAGGCGGCCGCCAGCCGGACAGCCCTGGCCCGCCCCACACCGCGCACACCCGCCACCTCGGCCACTTCGCGCCCCGCCAGCTCCTGGAGCGTGCCGAACTGCGTCAGGAGCCCGCCCGCCACGTCGAGGGCGCTCATCCCCCGGATGCCCGTCCCGAGCTGTATCGCCAGGAGCTCGGCGTCGGACAAGGCCGCCGCGCCCTTGTGATAGAGGCGCTCCCTGGGCCGCTCCTCGGCCGGCCACTCCGCGATCCGAAGCTCACCCGTCATGCCGTTCTCGTAACATGAAGCTCGTCGCAGGCACAATGTCCACTCTCTCAGACGCCCGCCAGGACCTCCGCGGGCCCGGCGAGCTCGATCTGGCGGGGCTCGTCGCCCAATCCCGCGATCGTCACGGTAATGGTACGGGGCGGCAGGAGAGACAGGAGCTTGTCGGCCCACTCGACGACCGTGACGCCCTCCCCGTGGAGCATCTCCTCGAGGCCCAGGTCCACGAGCTCGGTCAGGCTTCCGGTGCGGTACGCGTCAACGTGATAGACCGGCAGCCTGCCCCGATACTCGTTGACCAGGACGAAGGTCGGGCTCGTGACATCCGTCATGACGCCCAGGCCGCGCGCGAGGCCCTGGAGGAAGCAGGTCTTCCCCGCCCCGAGCGGGCCGATGCAGGCCACGACGTCGCCCCTGCCGAGCCGGGCACCAAGCCGGGCACCAAGGGCCTGCGTCTCCTGGGCGCTTCGTGAGACGACCTTCATCGGGCAGCCGGGTTGAGCGCCCCCGGAATCGCCTCGATGATGTCGGAGGCGATGAGGCCTTCCTCACCGCGATCGGCTGCGGCAAGGTCCCCCGCCAGCCCGTGGAGGACGCAGCCGGCCTGGAGCGCGGCGAGCGGGTCGAAGCGGCGCGCGAGGAACGCGCCGATCATGCCCGTCAGCACATCGCCGCTGCCGCCCGTGGCCATGCCGGGATTGCCCGTGTGGTTGATGAAGACGCGCCCGTCCGGGCCACCGAGCACACTGCGCGCCCCTTTGAGCACGAGATGGACGCGGTAGCGGGCGCAGAATTCCCGCACGGTCTCGATCCGATCGGCCTGGACCTCGGCGATCGAGGTCCCGAGCATCCGCGCCATCTCGCCCGGATGCGGCGTGAGAACGCGAGGCGCCGGCGCGTCGCCGAGTAGGTCGAGGTGACCGGCCAGCGCCGACAGCGCGTCGGCGTCGACGACCATGGGCCGGTCGAGCTCGGCGACGAGCGCACGCGCGAGGGCCTGGCTCTCGGGGTCCAGGGAGAGCCCGGGCCCAAGCGCCACGGCGTCGCGCTGGGACGCGAGCTCGAGGACGCGGTCCTTTGCCCTGAAAGAGACGGACTGGGCCGCGGTCTCCGGCAGCGCCTCGGTCATGATCTCCATACTGAAGCCGGCGACGATAGACTGCTGGGACACCGCGGTCGCAACGGTGCAGAGGCCGACACCGCTCCTGAGCGCCGCGCAGCCCGCCAGCGCCGCGGCGCCGCTCTTACCGATCGATCCCGCTACGACCAGGAGGTGGCCGTACGTGCCTTTGTGGGCGTCGGGCTTTCGCTTCGGGAAGAATCCGCTCACCGAGGTGTCATCGAGTAGAAAAGTGGCTATCCCGCGCCCGACCTCCGCCTCGGGGATGCCGATGGGGACGACGACCACGCGGCCGGCTTGCTCGGCGGCGGGATAGAGGAGGAGGGAGCGCTTGTAGCCCGCGAAGGTCGCCGTGAGCGTGGCACGCACCGCGGGACCGGGGAGAGCGCCGCCGTCCGAGCCTAGCCCCGAGGGCAGGTCGAGCGCGACCACGACACACCCTGCCCGTGCCGCCGACTCGTTCAGCCGTCCGATGACGTGAGCGGCAAGTCCGCGGGCCGGCGCGGTGAGCCCGGTGCCGAGTAGCGCGTCCACGGCGAGGTCGGTTCCGTCGAGGGCGCGCGAGACCGTCGCGGCCTCCGCTTCGGTGCGGATCTCTTCGACGCCCCCTCGCCATTGGGCGAGCGCGTGGGCCGCGTCCCCCTTCACCTCGACGCGCGAGCCGATCAGAAGGACACGGACCTTCGTCCCCTTGGCCTTCAGGTGCCGGGCGACCACGAAGCCGTCGCCGCCGTTGTTGCCCTTGCCGCAGAGGACGAGGACCCGCTTTCCCCTGATCGGCGCCCACTCGCGGGCGATCAGCGCCGCGGCGCCGCGGCCGGCATTCTCCATGAGCCGGGGCCCGGAGATGCCGAGCGTCTCGATCGCGCGGGCGTCGAGGGCGCGCATCTCGGCGGCCGTGAAGACCGGCCACATCGCTACTTGCCTCGCGTGGAGGCCTGGAGATCGGCCCACTGGGTCAGGAAGTCCCCGAGCATGGCCGTGTAGGCGTCTCGGTAGGTCGTGCGCACCGACATCGGCAGCTCGATGTGCAGCGACCTCTCCGAGCGGCCGAGGAGGCCGCCCGATTTGGAAGCCGACGCGCTGTAGCGCAGCGTATCCACGGGCTCGACGAAGATCTCGAGCTTCGGCGCTTCGGGTTGGCTGCGCAGATGGGCGTCCCGCACGAGCTCGAGGAGGGTCTTGAGCCGCCAGGCCTCCTCCAGGGTGAGGCCGACCGTGGCGATCTCGACACGCGAGGCCGTATCCTGGTGGCCGTTGCCGTGGATCTCGACGTAGAAGCGCAGCGGCCCCTGGGCAGCCTCGGCGACCGAGCGGCCGTAGCTGTCGTAGACGCGCCGGGCGGCCTCGGTCTCCCCTTCCGAGCGCGGCGGATCGCCCGCCACGCTCTCAGTCGGGCGGTTGACGTTGTAGCGACGCCCCTGGGCGTCGAGCTTGCCGAAGCCCGTGGCGACAACGGCGCCGAAGCCGGTGCTGCGCGCGAGCTCGAGGCCGATCAGGTCGGTGGCGGTGTCGGTGGTGCCGTGAGGGGCCCCGATGACGTAACCCGGGCGGCCCTTCTGGACATTGAAGCTGCCCTGGCCTGGGAAGCTGCCCTGCCCCGGCAGGGTCGGGCGCGGCGCATCGCCTACGGACACGGGCTGTTTCCCCCCGATGAGCCCCGCGCAGCCGGACAGGCAGAGCGCGAGGCCAAGTACGACGCTAGGTGCTGTGGCCCGCCCCGGCATCCGGCAGGTCTCCCACGAGCATGGCCTGGGCCATGGCGTAGTCACCGTCGTGGGTAAGCGAGAGCAGCACGCGCGAGGCGCCCTTGGCGCGCGCGATGGCCGCCGAGCGCCCCGTCAGCACCATGGTCGGCGCCTGGCCGGGCTCGCGGCGGACCTCGAGCTCGCGCCAGTTGACGCCCATGCGCAGGCCCGTGCCGAGCGCCTTGAGCGTCGCCTCCTTGGCCGCAAACCGCGCTGCCAGGTGGGGAATGGGGTCGCGGCGCCTGCGACAGTAGGCGATCTCCGCCTCGGTGAAAACGCGCTGAAGGAAGCGATCGCTCCAGCGCTCGACGACGCGGCGGAGGCGCGAGATCTGCGCCAGGTCGACGCCGATGCCTTTGACCTCCGTCATGGGACCTCCGTCATGCTCCGATCGACTTCCTGATGATGGTCGACAGCTCCGAGGCGATGCTCTCGATGCGCGCCCTGTCCTCGCCCTCGATCATGACGCGAGCCAGGTTTTCCGTGCCTGAGTAGCGGAGGAGGATGCGCCCCGCCGCGCCCAGCTCGCGCGCGCGGGCCGCGTGGCGGTCGGCGAGGCCCGGAATGGATTCGAGCGGAGGCTTCTCACGCACCCGGACGTTGACCAGCACCTGCGGACACTTGGTCATGCAGGATGCCAGCGCCGAGAGCGGCTGCCCGGTCTCGCGCATCACGGCCAGGAGCTGGAGCGCCGAGACGATGCCATCGCCCGTGGGCGTGTGGTCGAGGAAGAGGAGGTGCCCGGACTGCTCGCCTCCCAGGTTGGCGCCGGTCTTGACCATCTCCTCGAGGACGTAGCGGTCGCCCACCTGCGTCTTCACCGTCCGGATGCCCACCTCGGCCAGCGCCTTGTCGAGACCCAGGTTGGCCATGACCGTGGTCACCACGGTGCCGGTCTTGAGCCGGCCGCTCGCCGCCAGGTGCCGGCCGCAGACAGCGAGGGCGTAGTCGCCGTCGCGGATCTCCCCCGTCTCGTCCACGGTGATCAGCCTGTCGCCGTCGCCGTCGAACGCCAACCCCAGGTCCGCGCCCGCGGCCCGCACGCGGCGCTGGAGCCGCTCGGGGTGCAGGGCACCCGAGAGGCGGTTGATGTTGAGGCCATCGGGCTTCGCGGCCAGGACAGAGACCTTGGCGCCGAGGGCACGGAAGAGCCGCGGGGCGACGCGGCTGGTGGCGCCGTGGGCACAATCAAGAGCCAGCGTGACGTTGCCCAGGTCGAAGGGGAAGGTCTGGCGCGCGTGGGCAATGTACTCGGCCTCGGCCCGATCGTAGTGGACCAGGCGTCCGACCGAGGCGCCCGTGGGCTTCGGGGCGACGTCCGGGCTGCCCAGGCGCGCCTCGATCTCATCCTCCCAGCTGTCGGGAAACTTGGCGCCCTCGGAAGAGAAGATCTTGATGCCATTGTCCTGGAAGGCGTTGTGGGACGCCGAGAGCACCACGCCGCCGTGGGCCTCGAGGCTTCGCGTGAGATACGCGATGCCGGGCGTCGGCAGCACGTTCACCGCGAAGACATCCGCCCCCGCCGACAGCGCCCCCGAGACGAGCGCTCCCTCGAGCATGGGCCCCGACAGCCGCGTGTCTCGCCCCACGACAAGGCGGACCTTCGTCACACCGTGATGCTCGAGAAGCGTCGCCACGAGCTGGCGTCCGAGGCGGAAGGCCAGCTCTGTCGTCAGCGGCTCCTCGTTGGCGACGCCGCGGATGCCGTCGGTGCCGAAGAGGCGGCCCATCAGCGCCTGCGGGCCAGCGCCACGCGCACGACGGCAGGATTCACGCGCAGCACGCTCACACCGGGGGGCACGACGATCTGCTCGGCTCCCAGGCTGACCACGAGGTCACCGGGGCCGGCGCCGGCCAGGCTCACCCTCACCCGGAGGGACTCGGGCGACATGCGCGAGAGCGCGGATCTCAATCCGTGCAGCTGCACCTCGACGCTCTCGGGCCTCTCGCCCGTCACGACGAGCCCCGGCGGCACCGAGTCGAGCTCGAGCGGCAGGGAGACGACGAGATTGGTCTTCTCGGAGGTCATGACGAAGACCCAGAGCCCCGCGGAGAAGGCCAGGGCCAGGAGCTTGAGCTCCCAGTGGCGCGTCAGGACAGCGATCATCCGGTTCTGGGGGGGAGCGGCGCCGCTCCTCCCCCAGACCCCCCCACCGCACTGATCATCCGCGACGCGGGCAGCGCTCCTCCCCCAGACCCCCCCACCGCCTGGGTCGGCTGGTCTGTGGCGGACCACATCGTTTGGCAGGTCATTTGCGGAGCCATCCGCGGGCCGGCTCCCACCAGGGCTGGTCGGCCGGCAGCGGAGCGGCCTCGAGGGAGAAGAACTCGGCCAGGCGCCGGCGGAGGGCATCGGAGTCCAGGGGGCTCTCCATGCGGCCCTCGACCGCCAGCGAGATCCGGCCGCTCTCCTCAGAGACCACCAGCACGACGGCGTCGGTCTCCTCGCTGAGCCCGAGCCCCGCGCGGTGCCGCGTACCCATCGTGCGCCCGAGCTGCGCGTTGCGGGAGAGCGGCAGGAAGCCGCCCGCCGCGGCGATGCGCCCGCCGCGGATGAAGACGGCACCGTCGTGCAGCGGCGAGTACGGAAGGAAGAGGCTCTCGAGCAGATCGGCCGAAACGAGGGCGTCGAGCGGCACGCCGAGCTCGACGTAGTTGCGCAGCCCCGTCGCCCGCTCCAGGACCACGAGGCCGCCGATGCGCTTGCCGGCCAGGGACTGGGCGGCCTTGACCACCTCGTCGAGCAGGTGGCTCTGCTGCTCCCGTCCCGCCCGCGTCACCACGCGGAAGAACGGGTTCTGGCCGACCTGCGCCAGCGCGCGGCGCAGCTCGGGCTGGAAGAGCACGATGAGGGCGAGCACCCAGAAGGACCAGAAGTTGTCGAGGATCCAGCTGGTGCCGTACAGCTCGAACCGGTGGGCGAGGAACGAGGCGGCCATGAGGGCGGCGAGCCCGAGCAGCATCTGGACGGCCCGCGTTTCCTTGAACATGACGAAGACACGGTAAAGGACGAGCGCGACCAGGAAGATGTCAATCGCGTCCCGCACCCGGAAGGCCTGCAGCGCCGGCCACATGCTCAGGCGTCGCCTTGGGAACGGCGTATGGGGGAGCGGCGTATGGCTTCGGCGACGCGCACGGCCTGGACGGTATCTGCAACGTCGTGGGCGCGGACCAGGTGGGCGCCGCCCAGCACCGCCGCCACCGCGGCGGCCAGGGATCCGGGCAGGCGCCGGCCGGGATCGGCCTCGCCGGCAATCTCTCCCACGAAGGACTTGCGCGAGACGCCGATGCAGATCGGCCGACCGAGGTCGCGCAGCCGCCCGAGGCCGGCCAAGATTTCGCAGTCCCACTCGTGCCAGGCGAGACCGCGCCGCCTGAAGAAGCCGATGCCGGGATCCACCACGATGCGCTCTTCGGGGATACCCGCCTGGGTGGCGATGCGCAGGCTCTCCTCAAGGAGGTCCATGACGGCGTCTACAGGGCCCTGCCCCTTGGCGCCGCCCCGCTCCGACGCCATGAGGATGACGCCAGCCCCCGCCCTGGCGACCAGGGGGGCGAGAGCGGGATCGGCAGTAAGACCGCGGACGTCGTTGATGATCGCGGCCCCAGCCTCGAGAGCGGCCCGCGCCGGCTCCGCGCGGCTCGTGTCCGCCGAGACGGGCACCTCGAGCTTCGAGGCCAGAATCCCCACCGCCCACGCGAGGCGCTCGGCCTCCTCGGAGGCGGAGATGGAGCCCGACAGGTAGGGGGCCGTGGACATGGCCCCCACGTCGAGGAGAGCCGCGCCTTCGCGCGCCATGCGCTCGGCAGCACGCAGGAGGTCGTCGCCCCCCGTGACCACCGAGCCCGCGTAGAAGGAGCCGGGGCTGACGTTGAGCGCGCCCATCACGGCCACGGAGACGCCGTCGCCGAGATGCACGCCTGCCAGAGCCGCTCGGATGGGGGTGGTCACGCCAATAAAAATACCATTGACGCCGAGGCCAATGGTATCGAAATGCTGAGGAAAAAAGCGTGAATCAGGCGGGCGTCGGGGCTTCCTGGAACGGCCGGGCGAGCAGCAGCCGGTTGATCTCCTCGCCGTCGAGGGTCTCGCGCTCGAGGAGCGCGCGCGCCAACACGTGGAGCTTTTCGAGGTTCGACTCGAGGAGCTGCCGCGCGCGCGACGCGCAGTCCGTCACGATGCGCTTGATCTCCGAGTCGATGAGGACGGCCGTCTCCTCGCTGTAGTCCTTCGGGCGCGACATCTCGCGGCCCAGAAAGACGTGCTCCTCGGCCTTGCCGAAGGTGAGGGGCCCCATCTTGTCGGACATGCCCCATTCGCAGACCATCTTGCGCGCCATCTCGGTCGCCTTCTCGAGGTCATTGCCGGCGCCGGTGGTCTGCTGCTGAAACACCAGCTCCTCGGCGGAGCGCCCGCCCAGGAGAATAATGACCTGGTTGACCAGGAACTCCTTGGAGTAGCTGTAGCGGTCGTCGGTCGGCAGCTGCATCGTGAGGCCGAGCGCCCGCCCGCGCGGGATGATCGTCACTTTGTGCAGCGGGTCGGCACCCGGCAGGAGGTAGGCCACGAGCGCGTGGCCGCCTTCGTGATAGGCGGTTGTCCGCTTCTCGGCCTCTGGGATGATCATGGAGCGCCGCTCCACGCCCATCAGCACCTTGTCCTTGGCGTTCTCGAAGTCGATCATCTCGACGGACTTCTTGTCCTGCCGCGCCCCCAGCAGCGCCGCCTCGTTGACGAGGTTTGCCAGGTCGGCACCCGAGAAGCCCGACGTGCCGCGCGCGAGGACCATCAGATCCACCTTCGGCGCGAGCGGGACGCGGCGTGTGTGGACCTTGAGGATCTCCTCCCGCCCCTTGACGTCGGGCCGCGCCACCACCACATGGCGGTCGAAGCGGCCGGGACGGAGCAGCGCGGGGTCGAGCACATCCGGGCGGTTGGTCGCGGCGATCAGGATCACGCCCTCGTTGGTCTCGAAGCCGTCCATCTCGACCAGGAGCTGGTTCAGCGTCTGCTCCCGCTCGTCGTGGCCGCCGCCCAGACCCGCGCCGCGGTGACGGCCCACGGCGTCGATCTCGTCCATGAAGATGATGCAGGGCGCGTGCTTCTTGCCTTGTTCGAAGAGGTCGCGCACGCGGGAGGCGCCGACACCGACGAACATCTCTACGAAATCGGACCCCGAGATCGAGAAGAACGGGACGTTGGCCTCACCCGCGATCGCCTTCGCGAGAAGGGTCTTGCCCGTGCCGGGAGGGCCGACCAGCAGCACGCCCTTCGGGATCTTGCCGCCGAGCTTCTGGAACTTGGGCGGATCCTTGAGGAACTCGATGATCTCGCGCAGCTCTTCCTTGGCCTCTTCCACGCCCGCCACGTCCTGGAAGGTGATCTTGTTCTGCTTCTCCGAGATGAGCCGCGCGCGCGCCTTGCCGAAGGACAGCGCCTTGGCGCCGCCGCCCTGCATCTGCCGCATGAAGAAGATCCAGACCCCTATGAAGAGCAGCATGGGCACCCACTGGAGCAGGTAGGCGTACCAGGGGTTGCTGTCCTCGGGCTCGACGGCGATCTTGACGCCCTTGTCCTTGAGCGCCTTGATCAGGTCGGGATAGTCGGCCGTGAACGTGCGGAACGTGTTGCCGTCGGCGAGCTTGCCGGTGACGGACTTGCCGCGGATCAGAACTTCCCTGACTTCACCCTGCTCGACGCGCTTGAGGAAGTCGGAGAAGATAAGCTTGTCGCGCGAGGGCTGGCTCGCCTGAAAAACGTTGAACAGGACAATGACGATGAGGCCGATCACCATCCAGAGGGCGAGGTTCTTGTAGAACGGCGAATTCATAGCGTTTTGAGTATAGCACAGGGGTCCAGAGGGCTACCCGCCAGAGGGCTATCCGGACCCCCGGTCATGGCTAGGCCCCCGGAAGGTCCTCCAGGACGTGAATGTCCGGCAGGCCGCGGTAGAGGCCACCCAGGTCGAAGCCGTAGCCGAGCACGAACCTGTCCGGGATGGCGAACCCCACGTAGTCGAGCGACACGTCGACCTGGCGGCGCTCGACCTTGTCGAGCAGCGCGCAGACCCGGAGGCTGCGTGGGTGCCGCGTCTCCAGGTTGCGCCGCAGATAATCGAGCGTCCGGCCGCTGTCCACGACGTCCTCAACGATGACGACATCCCGCCCCTCGATGGACACCGACAGGTCCGCCGTCAGGCGCACGGCGCCGGACGAGCGCGTGCCGGGGCCGTACGAGGATACGCCCATGAAGTCCATGGCAATGGGCGCGGGGATGGCGCGGATGAGGTCAGCCATGAACACTGCCGCGCCCTTGAGCACCCCCACCAGCAGCGGGACGTGCCTGGCGTGCTCGCGAGCGATGGCATGGCCGAGCTCGCCAACCCGGACGGCGATCTCCTCGCGGGAGATGAGCACCCGGCCGGGGCCCTGGGGCATTGGGTCTCCTACCTTCGGGGCGGCCTACCTGGGAGTGACGAAAGCGGCCAGGGAACGCTCGCCACGCACCCGCTCGACCATACGCTGGGCCTCGGCCTTGCTCTTGAAGGTGCCGACGCGGACGCGGTAGTTCGTCTGGCCGTCGCTCGCGACGGCGGGCGCGATGTAGGCGTCGAAGCCTGCCTCCCTGAGCTGCCTGTGGACCGAGGCCGCCTGCCCCTGCGTCTTGAAGGCCGCGACCTGCACTGACCAGAGGCCGGACCAGAGGCCGGCCGCGTCCGCCTGCGCCCGCGGGGGCGCCGCCTCGGCCTCCGGCGCCGCGGGCTTCTCGACGAAGGTTTCCCCGCGACTCGTGTACGGATAGGGCGGCGGTGGCGGCTCGGCACGCACGGGCTCAGGAGCGAACTGGACCTTGGCCTCGGGATGCTGCGAAGCGTCGGCAGAGCCGCGGCCCAGCGGCGCGGTGAGCGTCTGGTAGAAGGTGAGCTTCTGGTCGACTTGGGTCGGCGGCTCGACGGCGGCGGCCGACAGGCCGCCCCGCTTGCCGGGCGGCACGGTCTTCCTCGCGACGCTGTCAGCGCTGGCCGCGGCGGCAGGGCGGCTCCACTGGCGTCCCACGAGCACGCCAAGCGTGAACGTCAGCCCCATGATGACGGCGCCCGCGGTGAAAAGGGCGATCCACTGGAGTGAACCGGGCCCGCTCTTCACGCGGCCTCGCGGTGACGCCGGGCGGGCGGGACTCACATGGCCTCCGGAGCCGAGACGCCCAAAAGGCCGAGGCCGTTGCGCACCACCTGCCCCACGGCGGCAGACAGGCCGAGGCGCGCGAGCGTCAGTGCCCTCTCCTCAGTGATCACGCGATGGGATTTGTAGTACGGGTGGTAGAGGCCCGCGATCTCGCTCAAGTAATAGGCGATGCGATGGGGCTCGCGGGCGCGCGCCGCTCCCGCCACGGTTCCCGGGTACTGGAGGAGGCGTTTGATCAGGCTCTGCTCCACCGGCAGCCTCAGCGGCCGGAAGTCGACCTCGTCCCACGGGGGCAGCGGAACCCTCTGCTCCGCGGCCATCCGGAACAGGCTCGCGACGCGCGCATGCGCGTACTGGACGTAGAAGACCGGGTTGTCGGCGGACTGCCGCGTCGCCACGGCCAGGTCGAAGTCGAGCGGGCTGTCGTGCCGGCGCGTGAGGAAGGTGAAGCGCGCGGCGTCCGTGCCGACCTCTTCGATCAGCTCCTCCATCAACACGAACTCGCCGCGCCGCTTCGACATACGCACGGGCTGGCCGTCGCGGAGCAGGGTGACGAGCTGGACGATCAGCACCTCGAAGCACTCGGGAGCGTGCCCGAGGGCCTGCATGGCCCCCTTCATCCGGGCGACGTGGCCGTGGTGGTCGGGTCCCAGAAAGTCGATGACGACGTCGGCGCGAGCCTCCTTGAACTTCAGGAAGTGATGAAAGCCGATGTCCACGGCGAAGTACGTCAGCTCGCCGTCCGACTTCCGCAGCACGCGGTCCTTGTCGTCGCCGAAGGCCGTCGAGCGGAACCAGAGCGCCCCGTCCTCCTCGAAGGTGTGGCCGGCCGCCGCGAGCGCCGCGATGGCCTTGTCCGCCAGATTCGGGCGCCGCACGTCATCCTGCTCATGCGTCCAGCTGTCGAACTTCGTCCCGTAGGCTTCGAGGACTTGGCGCTGGCGCGCCACAAGGGCCGCGACGGCCTTGCGTCCGAGCAGCTCCACGCGCTCGGCCTCCGGCGTCTTTACCATGGCGCGCGTGCCCTCGGCATCCGCCGCCATCCAGTCCTTGACGAGGTCCACGAGGTACTCGCCCGGATACGAGTTCTCCGGCAGCTCGGCCGACTCGCCCAGGGACTGGCGCAGCCGCACGTCCACCGAGCGGGCGAGCGCTTCGAACTGGTTGCCGGCGTCGTTGACGTAGAACTGGCGCTCGACGTCATGGCCCTGCGAACGGAGGATGCGCGCGAGCGCATCGCCCACCGCCGCGGCCCGGGCGTTGACGATGACCAGGGGGCCCGTCGGATTGGCCGACACGAACTCGAGGAGGAAGCGCGTGTCCCGGCCCGCCGCGCTCGTGCCGTACGTGTCACCGGCCGCGAGAATGCCCTTGAGCGACTCGGCGCACCAGTCCGGCGCGAGGAAGACATTCAAGAAGCCCGGCCCCGCGATCTCGAGCCGGTCCACGAGCCCGCGCTTGGGAAAGTGGCTCGCGATGGCTTCCGCGATCTGTCGCGGCGCCTTCTTCGCGGAGCGCGCCAGCGTCATGGCGACGTTGGTGGCGTAGTCGCCGTGCGCCTCCTCTCTCGGAACGTCCCATACAATGTCGTCCGGAACGGGCAGGCCCGCGCCGGTGAGCGCTTCTCTCAACGCTGTCGCCAAGTGGTCGGTGATGGTGTCATGCATTCCCGGCTCGTTAAGACACGAATCGCCGCACGTGGCGGCGTCGATTAATAATACGCCCCGGCTCTCGCGGAGCCGC
>DASYVT010000123.1 GCA_035936835.1 Candidatus Methylomirabilota bacterium
TGCCGATCTCGCCCTGCGCCACGGGCAACCCCTCGTCGTCCACGATGCGCGCCGCGTACCCCGGCACCGCGAGCCCGCTCGAGCCCGGTCTCGCCCGCCCCGGCGGGTTCGAGAGGAAGATGTGCAGGATCTCGGTCGTGCCGATGCCGTCGAGGATCTCGACGCCGAAGCGCTCGCGCCAACGCTTGTAGATCTCCTCCGGCAGCGCCTCGCCGGCCGACACGCAGCGGCGCACCGAGGAGAAGTCGTAGCGCTTCTCGGCCTCCTTGACCTGGAGCATGGCGGCGTAGAGCGTCGGCACGCCGAAGAAGATAGTCGGCTTGTGGCGGTGGATGACTTCGAACATGGCCTCGGGCAGCGGGCGATGCGGGTAGAGCACTGCCTGCGCGCCCACACGCATCGGAAAGTACATGTTGTTGCCGAGGCCGTAGGCGAAGAAGAGCTTGGCCGCCGAGAAGGTCCTGTCCTCGGGCGTGATGCCCAGCACCTGGAGCGCGTACGTGTCGGTGCAGACCACCATGTCGTGCTGGAGATGGACCGCGCCCTTTGGAAAGCCGGTCGAGCCCGAGGAGTAGAGCCAGAAGCAGACGTCGTCCTTGGACATGTCCACGGCCTCGAGGGTGGACGAGGCCTTGGCGAGCCACGGGTCGAAGCCGATCTGCCCGGCGCCGGGCTTGCCGACCACGACAACGTGCCTGAGGTGGCGCGATTGGGCGAGTATGGGCCCGGCCTCGGCCAGGAGCGGCTCGGAGATCACGGCGACCCGGGCGCGGCTGTCGTTCAGGAAGTAGAGGTAGTCCTGGCCGCGCATCATGGTGTTGATCGGGATGGGCACGGCCCCGATCTTGATGGCGCCCCAGAAGGTGGCGAGGAAGGCGGGCGAGTCCAGCAGCAGGCACAGCACGCGGTGCTCGGGCTCGACGCCGAGGCCAAGCAGCGCGTTGCCTGCGCGGTTGACCAGCTCCTGGAGGCCGGCATAGGTCAGCTCGCCTTCCTCGTGGAGGAAGGCAACCTTGCCCCCGCGGCCCTCGGCGATGTGCCGGTCCACGAAGAAGGTGGCGGCGTTGAAGCGGTCGGGCACCTCGAACGGCGACGTTGCCATGTCGGTTTCTCCGTGCGGCGCGCGGCCTAGCGGCGACGTTTGACGGGCGGCCGCTTCGCGGTCTTGGCTGTCCGCCGCGGCGTCGTTGGGGCCTTCGCGGGCTTGACGGCCATGGCTTCGATCTCGACAAGCAGCTCCGGCTTCACGAGCCGCGTGACGACGAGGAGCGTGTTCGGCGGGTAGGCGCCGTCAGGGAAGTAGCTCGGGAAGACCTCGGCGCGCGCCTTCATGAAGCCGTCGATGTCCCCGGCGTGGGTCAGGAAGGTCTGGAACCGTACGATGTCGCGCATCGCGCAGCCGGCCGCCTCCACGACGGCGCGCACGTTGTCCAGAGCCTGCTTCGTCTGCGCGACGACGTCTCCGCCTGCGACCTGGCCGCCCTGCCCCATGCCGACCTGGCCGGCGACCACGACGATCTCCCCGCCCGGCGCCACCATCCCGTGCGAGTACATCCCCAGCGGAGCTCCAAAGCTCTTCGGCGTCACGACCTTGGGCATGATTCCTCCGATCAGGCCAACCGCACGTACTCGAAGTCCACGGGTTGGCCGTTGATGCCGCGCGCGGGCGGGGCGATCCAGTGGGCGAATTTGCCGGGCTCGGTCACCGGCTGCATGAGGCTCTCGATATACGCCTTGTCCTCCTCGGTCGGCAGCCAGTCGCGGTGCTTGGCGTCCCACTCGGCCTGGCTGATGACCCGTCCGTCGGGCGCCACGCGCGCCTCGGCGAAGCTGCCGATGGCGCGGTGGAAGGCCCGGTGCGGGAGCCGCAGCTCGAAGTCGATCCCGTGCTTCTTGATGACCTCGTTCCACCGGGCGACGCCCCGGGCGCAGTCGGCGACGTAATCGTCGCGCAGCCGCTCGTTGAGCGAGACCAGCGCCGGCTCCTCGCGCATCACGATCCGCTCGCCCTCGAGCTCGGCGACGGTGTATGTCGCCTCCTTGAGCAGGTGGTCATCGTGTTTCTTGATCTCCTCGAAGCGCCCCTTGAGCCCCGCGGTGTAGAAGTTGGCGGCGTTGGTGGAGATCTCCGAGCCGAAGAGGTCCAGCGAGACCGAACAGTGGAAGTTCAGGTACCGCTGCATCGTGCGCAGGTCGATGCCGCCGTGCTTCCGGAGATCGTCCGTCTTGTGCTCGCGCATCAGCTCGCAGGCGCGCTGGACGATCCGCATGATGCCCGCTTCGCCCACGAACATGTGGTGCGCCTCTTCCGTCAGCATGAAGCGGCAGGTCTGCGACAGCGGGTCGAAGCCGCTCTCCGCCAGGCTCGCCAGCTGGTACTTGCCGTCGCGGTCGGTGAAAAAGCAAAACATGAAGAAGGACAGCCAATCGGGGGTCTTTTCGTTGAAGGCGCCCAGGATGCGCGGCTTGTCGGCGTCGCCTGAGCGGCGCTGAAGCAGGGCCTCCGACTCCTCGCGCCCGTCGCGGCCGAAGTGCGCGTCCAGGATGTAGACCATGGCCCAGAGGTGCCGCCCTTCCTCCACGTTAACCTGGAAGAGGTTGCGGAGGTCGTAGAGCGATGGACAAGTCCGGCCGAGGTGGCGCTGCTGCTCGACGGATGCCGGCTCGGTGTCTCCCTGGGTGACGATGAGGCGGCGAAGCGTGCCGCGGTACTCGCCCGGCACCTCCTGCCACGCGGGCTGGCCCTTGTGGTCGCCGAAGTTGACCTGGCGCCCCGGCTCGGGCTCGGCGAGGAAGATGCCCCAGCGGTAGTCCGGCATCTTCAGGTAGCCGAACTTCGCCCAGCCCTGCGCGTCCACGCTGATGGCCGTCCGGAGGTAGACGTCCTTCGTCTGGAATCCGGTCGGCCCCATGTCCTGCCACCACTCGAGGAACTTCGGCTGCCAGTCCTCGAGCGCCCGCTGGAGCCGCCGGTTCTCGTGCAGGTTGACGTTGTTCGGGATCAGCGTGGTGTAGTCGATGCCGGCCATCACACTCTCCTTCGGTCGAACTCGCTGCGCTGGCCCGTGCCGTAGACGCGGAGCGCACCCTTGTCCCCGACGGCGTTGGGGCGCTGGAAGATCCAGTTCTGCCACGCCGACAGGCGGCTGAAGATCTTGCTCTCGAGCGTCTCGGGCCCGCCGAAGCGGAGCGAAGCCTCCATGCCGGTGAGCGCGTCGGGCGAGAACGCGGCGCGCGCCTCGATGCCGACGCGGACCTCGTCCTCCCAATCGATGTCGTCGGGGGTGAAGGTGACGAGCCCCGCGTCAGCCGCGGCGGGAGCCTCCATGTCCTCGCCGATGCGCCGCTTGAGGTCGTCGGAGCGCGCCGGCTCGTCGAGGAAGCGGCTCGCGAGGCGCGTCAGCCCGTTGACCATCGGGTACGGCCCGAAGTTCATCCCGGTCAGACGCACGGCGGCGGGCTTGCGCGTGTCGCCCTCGAGAGCGCCGTCGAGCATGTAGGACCGATCGGCCGCCAGCGCCAGCTCGAGCAGGGTGCCCGCGAAGCAGGAGCCCGGCTCGACCAGGACGAAGATGGACCGTGACGAGACGTCGAGGCGCTTGAAGGTGCGCTTGAGGTAGAGCCGGATCTCGCGCACCAGCCAGTCCGCCGCGTGCTCCTGGAGCGCGCGGTCATGGGCCTCGACGAGATCGGCGCTCCCCTCCGTCTTGAACACCCAGATGCCGATCTCCTCCTCGTTGGCGCGAAGGTGGAGGATGAGGTCGTCGAGCTCGCGCGCCAGGGCGAGCGGCCAAAAGGCGGCGCCGGCGGCATGAATAGCCTCGAGGGTGGCAGGAGGCTGAGCGCCGGGCCCCTTGACCGTGATCTCCGCGACGCTTCGCCCACGGTCGAGGGCGCAGGTGATGGTGCCGTAGGTGATCCGCATACCTTCGATCGCGCGCCGGAGCGGCGTGAGGCTGATGCCCTTGGCGGCCGCGGGCCGGTCGGTGCGCGCGGCGCGCTCGGCGGCCCGGCGCTTGACCGTCTCCTCGAGCTTGGAGCGCGGCACGACCTCGTCCACGAGCCGCCATTCGACGGCGCGCTGCCCCTTGATGCCCTCCTCGAGCGTCGAGAAGAAGTCGGCACGGTCGCGGCGGACATGCCGCTTGTCCACCAGGCGCGTCAGGCCTCCGGTGCCGGGCAGGACGGCAAGAAGCGGAACTTCGGGAAGCGCCACAGTGGTCGAGCCGTCGTCGGCCATGATGATCCAGTCGGTCGCCAGCGCCATTTCGTAGCCGCCGCCCGCGCAGGGGCCGTTGACCGCGCAGAGATAGCTCTGGCGAGACTCGGCGGTCGCATCCTCGATCGAGTTACGGGTCTCGTTGGTGAACTTGCAGAAGTTAACCTTCCAGCCGTGGGAGGACTGGTTCAACATGCGGATGTTGGCGCCGGCGCAGAAGATGCGCTCCTTGCCCGAGGTCAGCACCACCGCCCCGACTTCGGGATGCTCGAAGCGCAGACGCTGGATCGCGTCGTAGAGCTCGATGTCCACGCCGAGATCGTAGGAGTTGAGCTTGAGCTCGTACCCCGGCTTGAGCCCGCCGTCTTCCCTCACGTCCATCGCCAGCGTGGCGACGGGACCGTCGAAGGACAGCTTCCAGTGCTTGTATTTCGCGGGCTCGGTGCGGAAATCCACCGTCATCGGTACGCCGCCGTCAGCCATGCTCGGTGATTCTCCTTTAGCCCCCAATTTTTCTTTAGCCCCAACTTTGCATTATCCCAAGATGACCCAGAGCGCCTTGGCGCTCTTGGGCCCGAGGTTCTCCCAGCCGTGGGGCGTCCCGCCGTCGAGGTAGGCGCTGTCGCCCGCCTCGAGCTGCTGGGAGCTTCCATCGTAATGCAGCGCGACCTTGCCCTCGAGCACGTAGAAGAGCTTCATCTGGCCTGGGTCAATGACGACCTTGTCGGTCTTGACGCCCTTGGCGCGCGGACCGAGCGTCGAGACCACAGCGCGAATCTTACCCTGAAAGAGCCCCGCGCCGAGCACGTGCCACTTCTCCGTGGTCCCGTCGAAGGAGACCACCGGGTACTCGCTCTTCCGGGTCACGTGGAGCCGCCCGTGTGGCGTGGGCTCGAAGAGCGAGGCGATCGGGACGCCGAGGGCGGCCGCGAGCTTCCCCAGCGTCGGCAGCGACGGCGTCAGCCTCCCCGCTTCGATCTGGGACACCATGCTCGGTGTCATGCCGGCCTTCTCGGCGAGCTGCCGCTGCTGGAGCCCCCGCTCCGCCCGCAGTCCCTTGATGCGCGCCCCCAGTGAGGTCACAGGCCCGCCAGCCGGCGGAGCGCGCGCGCCACGAACACCCGCGTCATCTTCTTGCGGTACGGGTGCGTCAGGTCGGTATTGTCGAGGGGCTTCGACGGCTTGAAGGCGGCATCGGCGACGCGGTCGATCAGCTCCGGCGTGAGCCGCTCGCCGACGAGGAGGGCGGCCGCCGCCGGCGTAGGCCGTGGCTGGGAAGCGACGGCGCCGAGCGTGATCGACGCTTCCCTCACCGTGTCGCCGTCCATGCGAAGCGCCACGGCGACGCCGAGAATCGGGAAGTCGATTGACCCACGCCGGCGGAGCTTGAGATAGGTCGAGCGCCAGCCGTCCGCGGGCGGCAGCACGATGGCCGTCACGACCTCGCCCGGCTCCTTGCTCAGGTACTGGATGCCGTCGTCCCGGTAGAGCGCCGAGATGGGAATGACGCGCTCGCCCTTCGGCCCCGCGAGCCTGACGCTGGCGCCGAGGCTCCAGAGCATCGGCGCCGTGTCCGACGAGGACACGGCCCAGCAGCGCGAGCTGCTGGGCGCCACGAGGCAGATGTCGCCGTCCTTCTTCATGCAAAAGTTGACGGCCTTCCGCCACTCGTAGGACTGGTTGTAGTAGTTGCAGCGCGTGTCCACGCAGACGTTGCCGCCGAGGGTGCCCATGTTGCGGATCTGCGGGCTCGAGACAAGCCCCGCGGCCGTCGCCAACCCCGGGTAGTGGCGCGCGACATCGGCATGGGACGAGACGTCGCTGAGCGTCGTGCCCGCGCCGATGGTGAATCCGGTCTTCGCCGACCCGCTCACGCCGGCGATGTCCCGGATGCCCCGCAGCCCGATCAGCACCGACGGCTCGAACTGGCCGCGCTTCATGTTCGGGTAGAGATCGGTGCCTCCCGCCACGAACATCGCTTCGGGCCCGTGGTCGGCCATGAGCTTCACGGCATCGCCGACCGAAACCGGCGCGAGGTACGTGAACGGCGGCAGTCGCATCATTTGGCGAAAGGCCTCTGGGGGCCGAAGGGCCTCTCGACGATCTTTTCCGCGGGCTGCCCGAAGGCCGACTCAACCGCCCTCGCCTCGGGGAACTTGAAGAGCGGCAGCTTGTCGGGTCCGATGCGCGCGGCCTTGCCCTGGCGCTTCAGGTCGAGCGCCCTCAGAACCTTGTCGGGCGAGATCGGGATCTCGTCGATGCGGACGCCGACGGCATTGTGGACGGCGTTGGCGACGGCCGGAATGACTGGCAGGAGCGGCCCCTGTCCCGCTTCCTTGGCGCCGAACGGGCCCTCGGGGTCGTCGGTCTCGATCAGGATGGTGTGGATCTCGGGCGTCTCGAGCGTCGTCGGGCTCTTGTATTCCAGCATCGATGGCGCCTTGTGGACGCCCTTCCGGAAGACCTGCTCCTCCATCAGGACCTCGCCCAGCCCCATGTAGACCGAGCCCTCGACCTGCCCCTCGACCAGCAGCGGGTTCAGCGCGCGGCCGACGTCGTGCGCGATCCAGATTTCTCTCGGCTTGACATCGCCCGTGTCGACGTCCACGTCCACCTCGACGACACAGGCCGAGTAGGAGTAGCAGGGAGAGGGCCCCACACCACCGCCCTTGTATTTGCCCGCACGCTTGGGCGGCGCGTAGGAGCCCGGGAAGGCAAGGACGCCGTGCATGCTCTCGCCCAGCACCACCGCCTGGGCGAAGGAGATGCCCCTGTCCTCGTCGCCCTCGACGAAGACGCGGCGGTCGCGCGCGACGAGCGTGTCGGCCGCGACCTCGAGCTTCTTCGCCACCGCCTCGAAGATCTTGTCGCGGAGCCGCGTCGCCGCCTGGATGGCGGCGTTGCCCGCCATGAGCGTAACGCGCGAGGAGTAGGAGCCGAGATCCACGGGCGTGAGGTCCGTGTCGGCCGGGTGGACGCGAATATCCTTGGGCTCGATGCCGAGCACCTCAGCGACGAGGTAGGCGAGGACCGAGTCAGAGCCCTGGCCGATGTCCGTCGCGCCGCAGAGGACGGCGACGAGCCCGCTCCGGTCGGCCCGGAGGACGACGCCCGAATGCGGCATGTCGTTCCAGTAGATCGCCAAGCCCGCGCCCGTGAGGTACGACGAGCATGCGATGCCGATTCCGCGCCCGGGCGGGAGCTTGCCGCGCTTCTCCCGCCAGCCCGAGGCCTCGACCGCGCGGTCGATGCACTCGCCCAGCCCGATCGTGCTGACCGTCAGGTGGTTGGCCGTCTTCGTGAAGGGCTCGGCGAGGTTGCGCCGCCGCATGTCGGCCGGATCGAGACCTAGCTGCTCGGCGGCCTTGTCGATCTGGCACTCCATGGCGAAGCGCGGCTGCGGCGTCCCGTGCCCGCGCTTGGGCCCGCAGGGCGGCTTGTTGGTGAAGATGCGCGCCCCCTCGAACTTGTAGACCGGAATCTTGTAGGTGACCGTCTGGAGCGCCCCCGTGTAGAAGACAGAGGCAACGCCATAGGAGCCGTAGGCGCCGCCGTCGAGCCACGAGCGGAAGTGCATCCCGGTGATGGCGCCGTTCTTCGTAAAACCGGTCTTGATCCACATGAGCACCGGGTGACGGCCGCGGTGGACGTAGAAGACCTCCTCGCGCGTGAGCGTGATCTTCACCGGCCGGCCCGTCAGCTGGGAGAGCCTGCACGCCGCGATCTCGTGGGCGAAGGGGTCGAGCTTGCCGCCGAAGCCGCCGCCGACGGGCGCCGCCACCACCCGGATGTGCGCCTGCGGCAGGTCGAGGATCTTGGCGAGGAGGCGGTGGACGTAGTGCGGCGTCTGGGTCGAGGACCAGAGGGTCAGCTTGCCGTCCGGCCCCCAGTGCGCGACGGCCGAGTGCTGCTCCATGGGCAGGTGCGTGTTGCCCTCGAAGAAGAAGACGTCCTCGCGGACAAGGTGCGAGCCCGCGAACGCCGCCTCGACGTCGCCGAACTGGAGCGAGACGGCCTTGTGGACGTTGGGGCCGTCGCCATACTCGTGGATACGCACGTCCGGGTTCGCGAGCGACTCCTCGATGGACATGAGGGGCTTGAGCGGCTCGTACTCGACCTCGATCAGGCGCGCTGCCCGATCGGCCGTCTCCTCGTCCACCGCGGCGACGGCGGCGACGGCGTCTCCCACCATCCTGACCTTCTCGACGCAGAGCGCTTCCTCGTCCTGCGAGACCGGCAGGATGCCGAACTTGACCCGCGGCAGGTCGTGCCCCGTGATGACGGCGTAGACGCCGGGCAGCGCCGCCGCGCGCGCGGTGTCGATCCGCTTGATGAGCGCGTGCGGGTGCGGGCTTCTCAGGAGCTTGCCGTGGGCCATGCGCGGCAGTACCAGATCATCGGCGAACTTGGTCTCGCCGGTAACCTTGGCCCAGGCGTCGATCTTGGGCAGCGACTGGCCGATGACCGAGAGCTTGTTGTTCTTCATACGCGGTCTTCGTGAATTGCTCGCCTCGTGACGCTCATGCCTTCGGCACCTCGGCCGTCCCTCGGCTCGCACTGCCGCGCATACGCAGGGCGGCGAGCTCGACCGCGTCGAGGATCTTGGTGTAGCCGGTACAGCGGCAGAGGTTGCCGGCGAGCGCCTCGCGGACCTCATCGCGTGTCGGCGTCGGCGTCTCATCCAGCAGCGCCTCGGCGGTGAGGAGTATGCCGGGGATGCAGTACCCGCACTGGGCGGCGCCCAGCTCGGCGAAGGCCTGCTGGAGCGGGTGGAGGTGGCCGTTCTCGGCCATGCCCTCGACGGTCTTGATCTCCAGCCCCTGGAGCTCGACGGGCAGCGCGAGGCACGAGAGCACGGGCACGCCGTCCACAAGCACCGTGCAGGTGCCGCATTCCCCGAGCTCACAGCCGTGCTTGGTGCCGGTGAGGTTGAGGTCCTCGCGGAGGACTTCGAGCAGGGACTTGTGCACAGGGACGATTACGTCCCGCGTCTCGCCATTGACCGTGAGCGTGAGCTGCGTCTTCACGTGCCGCCCCCCGTCGGGTGAGCCCCGGGCTGATTACGGATACACGAAAGTCGACTTAAGTAATACTAAATCGCCCGGAGGGCTGTCAAGCGGCTTTACGCCACCCCCCACTCCCCTCTCCCCCACCGGGGGAGAGGGCCAGGGTGAGGGGCCGAGGCCCTACACCTTCCTCCCCGTCAATGCCCGAAGCGCCGCCAAAGCTTCCGCCACCTCCCGCCCCTTGGCCTTGATGATGTCCAGCAGCTCCTCGGGCGTCCGCGTGTCCTCATCGCGCTTGGCGTGCGGGTTGACCGCCTTGAGGTCGTAGCCTCGCGCGTCGATCTCCTTCCGTTCCACCGTCCACGAGTACTCACTGTCGCCCCGCGCGGGTAAGAGCCGGAAGAACTCCTCGAAGTGGGCGAGCGTCAGCGGGCTCTTCTTCCCCATCTTGATGTCGGAGAGGTCGTAGTACCAGATGCGCTCGGTGGGCTTGCCCCGGGTGAAGAAGAGCAGGTTCGTCTTCACACCCGCGCCCGCATTCACGAAGGCGCCGGAGGGCAGGCTGACGATGCACCAGAGGTCGCACTCGTCGAGCAGCTTCCGCTTGGTCTGGGCGAAGGCCGTCTCGTTGGTGCGGAACAGCACGCCTTCATCCAGCACGATGCCGCAGCGCCCGCCCGGCTTGAGGCTAAGGTCCCCACTGAACGCCCGACGCACCAGCGCCGCCGGCAGGGCCTTGGCGGCTTCGAGCTGAGCCTTGGCCGTTGCCCGCGCCCGCTCCACCGCCGCCATCTGTACTCCGACGATGTTCGCTATACGCCGCTGCTCGTCTAAGAGCGGGAGCGGGATTTCGGGAGATTCCAGAAATCCGGACCGAATGCTATGAACGGTGGCGCCTTTCTTGACGCCATCACTGAGGATCACGGACTCATAGGCTTTCAGCACCCGGTACAAGAACCACACGTCAACCTTGGCAGGATCAGCCTCAATCGACTTGATGTCCCGATTGAACGCCACGCGGACCGAGGCCACAGCAATGAGAGCCGTCTGAGCCAGAATTCCGGATCTTACGACGGCAAGGATGCTCCAGGGCTAAGCGAGATTCGTGGCGCTGTCTCGTACTGCTTCTTCCGAAATGTGATCCTGGGCATCTTCGGTCGTGGTCGAGCGCATGTCGTTCGGAGACACCCAAGGGATGTTGCCCGCCCAGAAGGAAGGGTTGTCCTTGCTTGGCGTACCGCCATGAGTGACTCGGTAGAATCTATCAAGCCGCACCCAACGCCATCCTGCGGGAAGCCGATGCTTGTCGGTGCTCGCGGAGCCGGGGCTGACGATGCTCACGCGGCGAAGTACCCGCCTTTGCTCGGGGGCAGCATGTCGGTGGGCGGGCCGGGCACGAGACGATCTGGCCACGTCACTTCAGCAGCTTCAGCTTGCGGTTGACGGCGGCCAGGTTGAAGCGCTCGGGGTCGAAGCCGCGGCCCGCCCAGGCGAACATGTCCCTGTGCTCCGGGTGGCTGCGGTCGTGCAGCACGTCGAGCAGGTTCGCGTAGCCGGGCACGCCGCCGCAGTCCTCGGGCGGACAGGCGCGCTCACCTGCGAGGCATGCCGAATGCTTGAACGGAGCCGTGGGAGCCTGGATCGCCTCCACCAGCGCCTCGTGACCCCACCCATCGCCGAGGTCGTAGACGTAGCGGAACCGTACACCTTCGGTGGGCGCGGCTGCGCGCAGTGTCAGCTTCCACTCGGGCTCTACTTTGTAGTGCGGCTCGTCCGGCTCCGGCCGGCCGTAGCGCCTGCCGCCGACTTCGAACTCATGGAGATGCACGTCGCGCCAGCCCATGGCTTTTTGAATGACCGTGTGAAGCCGCTCGAGCGTGATGGAGCCGGGCACCTGGACACGGCGCCACACCGGCGGTTCGACTTCCTCGAGCGTGATCCTGAGAACGTAGAGCGTGTCCTCGCGAGGGGCGACGGTGAGGCGGCGTCTCGGAGTCCGTGCAGTCGGCGTCATGCGGCGAAGAGCCTTTCTTTAATCTGGCGCGGGAAACGCTCAGCCTTGGCTCCGATGAGCGCCACAGCCACAGGCTGGCTCGCCTGGTTCACCCGGACCCGCAGCGTGTAATCCGCGCGACCCTTTGCGCGCCGCCGGGCTTGCCCTTCAACCACCGCCACTGCCCCCGCCGTCTCCTCGCTTCGGATAAGGTCTTCCGTCCACCCACAGGCGTGGAGCGCCGGATCGATCAGCTTGGCCCGTGTGTCGGACTCGCCCAGTGACATGCCGGCCCATTATAAGGGGAAGCGATTGCTACAAATGCGTGACGGGAGGGCACGCGGCGCATCCCAGTTCTGCTTGCCAGGGCCACCCGTGCCGCATACTCCGCTCATGGGAACGAGTGCGGACACGGATCAGGGCGGAGGACGTCCACCGTATCGGCTGATCGGGCTCGGCACGATGACCCTGGGTCTCTTCATCATCCTGATCTCGGCGAACGTGATTCCCGTCGCCGACTCGCGCTTCTCCGCGCCGCGATGGATTGCCGGCTGCGCGGGCCTCAGCTTCCTGCTGGCAGGCGCCGCGGTCGCGCTGGCCCGTCCCGGCGCCACACCGAACAGTATCGCGGCCAATCCCTATCTCGGGGGCGCCGCCGCCCTGGTGCTCGTCCTCATCCTCAACTGGATCGCGTTCGGGGCGGGCCCACGGCACTTCAGCGGCGGCGTCGCGATCCCCTTCGTATCCTGGTCGGGTCCATCGAGCGACTGGACCGGCCGCGCGGCCTTCGGCATCTGCGCCGCGATCATGGATTTCATCGTCGTCTGGCTCCTCATCCGCGGCGTGCGCGGCGCCTTCCACCGGCGCGAGCGCTGACGCCCGGGATCCCGCGCCGGTCAGTCGAACCGGTCGAACGCCTGCCGCACGGGACCCTGGGGTAGTATGGCCGGGTGCCCCAAGACAAGGTCGTCCCAATGCGCGAGGCGGTGGCGCGCTTCGTGCCCGACGGCGCCTCGGTCTGCATGGGCACGGCGCTGGAGGCGCTCATCCCCTTCGCCGCCGGCCATGAGCTGATCCGCCAGCGCCGGCGGGATCTGACACTGATCGGCCCGATCTCGGACATCCTCTTCGACCAGCTGATCGCCGCGGGCTGCGTCGCCCGCATCCAGGCCGCCTGGGTGGGCAACGTCTCGGCCGGGCTCGGCCACAACTACCGCCGCGCGGTGGAGCACGGCGTCCCCCACCCCGTCGCCGTCGAGGACCACTCCAATCTCAGTATCGCCCTGGCGCTCCAGGCAGGCGCGATGGGCGCGCCCTACATCCCGACCCGCTCACTTCTGGGCACGGGGCTCCTCGACTCCAACCCGTCCTTTAAAGAAGCCCGCGACCCGTTCTCAGGCGATCCCGTGGTCCTGATCCCGGCGCTCAGGCCGGACGTGGCCATCCTCCACGTCCAGCGCTCGGACGCGGAGGGCCACGCGCACTGCTGGGGCACTCTCGGCGTTACGCGGCAGGCGGCGATGGCCGCCCGAAGGGTCATCATCGTGGCCGAGGAGATCTGGCCGCGCGAGCGCATCCTCTCCGACCCCGGCCTCGTGCTGGCGCCCGCTCTCAAGGTCGCGGCCGTGGTCCACGAGCCCTTTGGCGCCTATCCCTCGCCGGTCCAGGGCTACTACGGGCGCGGGCACGACTTCTACCACCGCTACCACGAGGAAACGCGGACGGTGGAAGGCACGCGGGCCTGGCTCGACCATTGGATCTTCGATGCCGGCGATTGGAAGGGCTTTCTCTCAACGCTGGGTCCCGAGGCCCGCGAAGCCGTGCGGGTCAAAACGCCGCGCCTCTCTGAACCTCTCGACTTCGGAGCCTGAGCCCATGAAGATCATAGCCCCATGAAGATCACATCTATCGAGGCGATCTGTCTCGCCATCCCGATGAAACCGCTCGACCCGCCGTCGCCCTGGACCGCGGCCACGCGCAAGCAGATCGTCGTGCGCGTCAGGACCGACGCGGGACTCACGGGCGTGGGCGAGGCCTTCGCCTACGGCGCGCCGCTCGCGGTCTGCAACGTGATCGAGGAGAGCCTGGCGCCGCTGCTGATCGGCCAGGACCCGCTCAGGATCGAGTATCTGGCGGACCTCATGCACCGCGGCACCATGATCTACGGCCGGCGGGGGCTGGCGATGTTCGCCATCAGCGGCGTGGACATCGCGCTGTGGGATCTTCTCGGCAAGGCGCTGAACGCCCCCGTCCATGCACTCCTGGGAGGCGCGACACGTCCCACGCTACCCGTGTACGCGAGCCTCATGCGCTACGACTCGCCCAAGGACGTGGCGGGCGCCTGCAAGGGCTTCGTCGCCCAGGGCTTCACGATGCTGAAGCTCCACCAGACCGACGTGGCCTCGGTCCGCGCGGCGCGTGAGGCCGTGGGGCCGAACGTGGAGCTGATGCTCGACGTGAATTGCCCCTGGACTCCCGCCGAGGCCATCGGTATGGCGCGGGCGCTCGCGCCCTACCGGCTCTTCTGGTTCGAGGAGCCGGTGTGGCCTCCCGAGGACTACACGGGGCTCGCTGAGGTAGCGCGGGCCACCGACACGCCCATCGCGCTGGGCGAGAACGAGTCCACGCTCTACGGCTTCCGCGAGATCATCGAGCGCCGCGCGGGCGACATCCTCCAGCCCAGCATCACCAAGGTCGGCGGCATCACGGAGTTCAAGAAGATCGCAGCGCTCGCCCAGGCGGCCAACCTGCCCATCGCGCCGCACTCCTTCTATTTCGGCCCGGGGCTGGCGGCCACGCTCCATGTGGCGGCGACCTTGGGTAGCGCGATGCCCGTGGAGTTCCCGACGGGCGAGCACGAGACGTCTTTTCTCGCGCGCCCTATCCAGGCGCACGACGGCCACGTCGAAGTACCTATGGGTCCCGGGCTCGGCGTCGAGATCAACGAAGAGGCCATTCGCCGCCATCCCTACGCCGCCTCGGGCGCCAAGCCTTTCGTGCTCCATGGCACTTCGAGCTGAACGTCGGCCGGGGCCAAAGGCCCAGGTCGATGTGAGGCGAGGGCTGAGATAACCCATGCCGGAGTACACCGATCGCGAGCTGATGGTCATCGCCGCGGGGCGCGAGATCCGCGACGGCGACCTGGCCTTCGTCGGCATGCGGCTGCCTCTCCTGGCCTTCGCCTTTGCCAAGCGCACGCACGCCCCCGGCGCGATTGGCCTCTTCGAGAACGGCATCGTGCGCGACCAGCCGGCGCCGGAGACCCTCATGACCATGAGCGACACGCCGAATATCCCGGGCGCGCTCTGGTCCACAGGCACGCTCGAGATCATGTCGCTCCTCCAGCAGGGGCTGGTGGATCTTGGCTTCATCGGCGGCGCCGAGATCGATAAGCACGGCAACCTCAACACCAACTACGTCGGCGACTGGCGCATGCCGAAAGTCCGGCTGCCCGGCAGCGGCGGCGGCGCGGACATCGCGAGCCTGGCTAAGCGCTTCGTGGTCATCATGCCGCAGGAGAAGCACCGCTTCAAAGAGCGCGTGGACTTCATCACCTCGCCGGGCTTTGGCGACGGCGCCGGCTGGCGCGAGCGCGTGGGGCTGCCGGGCGGCGGTCCGGCCGCGGTCATCACGACGCTCGGCGTCTATCGCTTCGACCCCAAGACCCGCGAGATGGTCCTCGCCTCCTGGCACCGGGGGCAGAGCGCCGAGTCGGTGCGAGCCGCGACAGGCTGGGATCTGCGCGTGGCGGACGGCTGCCGCCAAACGGCGATACCGACGGCAGCGGAGCTCGAGATCGTGCGCGCCTGCGACCCCGCGGGCTTCTGGACCCGCTAGCGCGTGGAGCAGTCGCCCGCCCGTCTCCGCTGGATCATGTGGGGCATCCCCGCTTTCGTCTTCTTCTTCGCGTTCCTGCACCGCGTCGCCCCCGGCGTCATCGTCAAGGAGATCATGCAGGCCTTCGGCGCGACCGGCGAGATCGTCGGGCTCCTCTCCGCGATGTACTTCTACTCGTACGCGGCCTTCATGATCCCGGCCGGTGTCCTCATCGACGGCTTCGGTGTCCGCCGCGTGGTCGCCGCAGGCAGCGCCGTCATGGCGCTGGGCTCTCTCGCGATGGGGCTCGCCGCCTCGCAGGGCGCGCTCATGACCGGGCGCTTCCTCGTCGGCGCGGGCGCGACGGTCACCTTCATTGGGTGCCTCAAGATCGCGGCCGACTGGTTCCCGCCCTCCCACTTCGGCACGCTCTCGGCCGTGACGGCGACGGTCGGCATTCTCGGAGCGCTCGGGGGTACGCTGCCGCTGGCGGCGCTGGTCGCCCTCGCGGGCTGGCGCGGTGCGTTCACGGTGATCGCCGCGCTGACGCTCGCCGGCGGCGCCGCGTGCTTCCTTTTCGTCCGTGATCATCCGCCGGGCGCCTCAGCCGCGACGGCGGCGGCGCCGAGCCTCGGCCACGTGCTCCGCGGCGTCGCGAAGGTGCTCGCCAACCGGCACACCTGGCCACCCTTCCTCGCCTTCTTCTTCTTCTACGCCGCGATCGGCAACCTCATGCTCTGGGCCGTGCCGTTCCTCCACGACATCTACGGACTGACGACGACCAAGGCCGCGGGGTACGCCTCCCTCGTGGCGTTCGCCCTGCTCTTCTCGGCGCCGCTCACCGGCTACCTCTCCGACCGGGTCCTACGCCGGCGCAAGCTCCCCTATACCGTGCTCTCCGGGTGCTTCTTCGTCTTTTGGGCGGCGCTGGCGCTGACCGCGGGGACGCTGCCTCTCTGGGGTGTGGCCGCGCTCCTCTTCGGCATGGGCGCGGTCGGCGGCGCGTTCGTGCTGACCTGGCCGATCGCCCGCGAGGTCAACCTGCCGCAGCTCGCGGGAACTGCCGTGGCCGTCTCGAACATGGGCGGCTTCGTCGGCGCCGCGCTGACCCAGAAATACGTCGGCCGCGTGCTCGACGCCGGCTGGACCGGCGCGATGGTCGAGGGCGCGCGCGTCTACCCCGCGGCGGCCTACGCGGGCGCCTTCAAGCTCTGCGCCGTCTTCGTCCTGATCGCGGCGGGGCTGAGCCTGCTCCTGCGCGAGACCCGTGGGCGCAACATCTATCACGAGCTCTACCCGGGAAACTAGCCTCCGGCAGGCGGCCGAGAAGGGTCCAGCTGCGAGGCGGCGCGCGAAGGCCGCACGGGAGGCGTAGTCTCTCTACGTTGAGCGTGCGGCCGAGGGCGCCAACGAAGCAGATGGGCCCTTATCGGCCGCCTGCTAGGCGCGCTCGAGGAAGCCCTCGGTCATCGCGTTCACGACGGGGATGCCGTTGGACGCGATGGCGTTGATGCGCGCCTTGACCTCGGCGAGCGCGCGGAAGGGCTTCTTGAGCAGGTGCTCGGCGTAGTCCTTCACGGCCTGTTCGAGTTCCGAACCAGGCACGACGAGCGTCACGAGCCCCATGGCGTGGGCCTCGGCCGCCGAGTAGCGGTGGCAGCCCATGATGATCTCCTTGGCCTTGGTCGGGCCGACGAAGCGGACGAAGCGCGTCGTCGAAGCCACGCCGAGCGGCACGCCTAGGTCCACCTCGGGAATCCAGAACTGCGCCTCGGCCGCGGCGAAACGGAAGTCGCAGGCCAGCAGCAGGCCCCAGCCGCCGCCGACCGCGTGGCCGTTGACCATCGCGATCGTCGCCTGCTCAAGGGTCTCGAGCGCTCCCGTGGCCCGCTCGAAAAGCCTGCGGAACTGGCTCTTGTTCTCCTTGAAGAGGCGCCGGCGCTCCTCGTCCGTCTTGGCGCGGGCGTGTGGCGCGTCCGCCCCGGCCGAAAAAACTGGCGGCGCGCCCGTCAGGATGACGACGCGCGTGCCCGCGTCGTCCCGCAATTCGGCGAGCGCCGCCCCGAGGTCGGTCAGCATGGCGTCGCTCAGCGAGTTGCGTCGCTCGGGACGGTTGAGCGTGAGCGTGGCCACAGCCCCGTCCCGCATCAACGTGACGTGGCCGCTCACGAGCGCGCGGCCTCGAGGAGCGCCGACTCGATGCCCTTTTCGTCGGCGAGGAGCTTCTCGCGTGTCTCGCCGACGATGTCCCGGGCGCGCGCATAGCCCTTCCCGGCCGCCCGGTTGCGGGCGACGGCCGGCGCCAGGATCCCGATGGACTTCCAGGTGACGGCCCCCCGCATGGGGTAGTTAATAGATGCGCCCAGGAGGGCGGCGGCGGCGGCCTCGCTGGCCGAGGCGTCCAGGTAGACTCCCATGGGCTTGAGCACGCGCTCGTTGGCGTCCGCCATGACGTCGAGGAGATGGGACACAGGCGCGCCCGGGTAGCCGCCGACATAGGACACGCCCGACTGGAGGAGAGCCTTGGTGATGGCGAGGATACCCTCGCCCCGGAGGACCTGCCCCTGCCCGAGCTGGAGCTGCTTGACTTCCTCCGCGAACGACCGTTCCATAGGGCCCTCTTTTACCACATTCCGCATCCGGAGGGCGGCCATGCCCCACTCGACCACGCGCGACGGCGTCAGGGTCTACTACGAGGAGCACGGGCGGGGCGAGCCGGTCCTGCTGGCCTACGCCATCGGCGGCAATGCGGGCATGTGGGAGCCCAATATCGGAGCGCTCTCCGCCGGCCACCGGCTCATCCTCTGGGAGCCGCGCGGGCACGCGCGCTCCGACAGCCCCGAGGACCCGAAGAAGGTCACCTTCGCCCACTGGGTCTGGGACCTCCACGACCTCATGGACCATCTCGAGCTCGAGCGGGCCGTCGTGGGCGGACTCTCGCTCGGCGGGGGCATCGCGACGCGCTTCACGCTGGCGCACCCCACGCGCGTGCGTGCCCTCCTCATCATCGACTCGTCCTCCGCGTCGGGCCTGCCGCTGGGAGTGGACAATATCGTGATGCGCGCGAAGAGCATCGAGGTGACGCTCAAGGGCGGGATGGACGCCATGGCGGAGTTCGCCATCGAGTCCAACCCGAACGTGGCGGGGCGGATCAAGCTGGACCCATCGGCGCGGAAGGAGTTTTTCGACTACTACCGCATGCTCACGCCCATCGGCTACGCCAACGCGCTGCGGGCCCTGCTCCAGATGGACTACATCACGGATCGCCTGGGCGAGATCACGGCGCCGACCCTCCTCGTCTGCGGCGACGAGGACCCCTCGCTCGGACCCATGCGAGAGATCCAGAAGCGCATCGCGCACACCCGCTTCGCCCTGCTCTCCCTGGCCGGCCACTTCGCCAACCGGGATCAGCCCGTGGCGTTCAACCGCGCTGTCGTCGAATTCCTGTCCGGCCTCGCCTGAGGCGCCGCGCCCGCGCCGGCGTCGAGTTCCAGAAAGACCTCGCTTGACCTGCATCCGTCCGTGATGAGTTCGACGCCCTCGGCCGGGCCCGTGGCGGCCCGCACGAAGCGGCTGCTCGAAGCCCCCGTCGTCCCGACCCTGCTGCGCCTGGCCGCGCCCACTGTCTTCGTCACCATTCTCCAGGCGACCGTCGGCACGCTCGACGCCGTCTTCGTGGGCTGGCTCGGCTCGAGCGCGCTCGCGGGGGTGTCGCTGGTCTACCCACTGCTCATGCTCATGCAGACCATGTCGGCCGGCGGCATGGGCGGCGGCGTCGCCTCGGCCGTGGCGCGCGCGCTGGGCGCCGGCAGGCGCGCCGAGGCGCAGGCGCTGGCGGCTCACGCCCTCGTGATCGCGATCGGCATGTCCGCGCTGCTCACCACCGGGCTCCTCTGGGGGGGACCTGCGCTGTACCGCGCCATGGGCGGGACAGGCGCCACCCTCGAGGCCGCGTTGACCTATTCCCGCGTGATCTTCGGCGGCGCCGTCGTTTATTGGCTCCTCAACACGCTCTCGAGCATTGTCCGCGGCACGGGCACCATGGTGCTGCCGGCGGCCGTCAATATCGGCTCGGCCATCATCTATCTGAGCCTGGCGCCGGCTCTGGTGATGGGCTGGGGCCCGTTACCGCGGCTCGGGGTGGCGGGCACGGCGACGGCGAATCTCATCGCTTTCGGCGCCTCGACGCTCGTGCTCGGCGCCTATCTGCTGTCGCCGCGAAGCACGGTGCGGCTGTCCTGGGAGGCCTTCCGGCTGCGGCGGGCGCTCTTCTGGGAGATCCTGCGCGTCGGCGCTCCCGCCTCGCTCAACACGATCCTGACCAACCTGACCGTGGTGCTGATGACGGGCCTCGTCGGCCCGTTCGGCGTAGCCGCCCTGGCCGGCTACGGCATGGGCGCGCGGCTCGAGTATCTCCAGATCCTGCTCGCCTTCGGGATGGGCTCGGCGCTGGTCGCGATGGTCGGCGCCAATGTGGGCGCGGGGCAGATCGCGCGCGCCGAGCGTATCGCGTGGACGGGCGCGGGTATCGCCGCGGCCGTGACGGGCGCGATCGGCCTTTTCGCCGCCATCTTCCCGGGTGCGTGGCTCGGACTCTTCACGACGGACCCGGAGGTGATCGCCGCGGGCGCGAGCTATCTCCGGATCGTGGGCCCGGTCTACGGCTTCTTCGGCCTGGGGCTGACTTTGTACTTCGCCTCGCAGGGCGCGGGACGCCTCGGCTGGCCCCTCGCGGCCGGTTTCGCGCGCCTCTTCCTCGCGGCGGCGGGGGGCTGGGTCGGCGGCTATTGGCTCGGCTGGGGCCTGCCTGGGATCTTCGCGGCCATGGCGGCGGCCCTCGTCGTGCTTGGCGGCACGATCGCCGCGGCTGTCAGATGGGGCGCCTGGCGCTAGGCCGAGCGCCGGAGCGGTCGTTGCCCGCGTCACCGCACCTGTGAAACAATCGGGCGCATGAGCCGCCGCGCCCGCGCCGTTCTCGGTACCGCCTGCGGCACGCACTTCGTCCACGACGGCTTCTCCGATATCCTCTACGTCCTCTTCCCGGTCTGGGCCCGCGAGTTCGGGCTGACCTTCGCCCAGGTCGGCCTGCTACGCACGGTGTACAGCGGCGGCATGGCGGCTTTCCAGATCCCGGCAGGGCTCCTCGCGGAGCGCTGGGGCGAGGCGCGGCTCCTGGCGGCGGGGACGGCCGCCACGGCGCTTGGCTTCGTCGTGGCGGGCTTCGCGGGAGGCTATGCGGCGCTCCTGGGATGTCTCCTCGCCGCGGGGCTCGGCTCGGGCGTCCAGCACCCGCTCTCGTCCTCGCTCGTGTCGCATGCCTACGAGGACGGGCGCCGCCGCGTGGCGCTGGGCACGTACAACTTCTCGGGCGATCTCGGCAAGGTCGTGGTGCCCGCGGCGGTGGCCTTCGCCGTCCCGTGGCTCGGCTGGCGTGGGGCCGTCGAGAGCTTCGCCGCGGTCGGGATGGTGGCCGCCGTCCTTGTGCTCGTGGCGCTCACTAGCCTCCGAGTGGGCCACGCCCCCCTCCCAGCGGAAGGCGGAGGGCGGCGGTCGGTGTCCGACTGGGGCATCCGCGACGTGCGCGGCTTCCAGGCGCTGTCCGTGATCCACGTGATCGACAACTCGACACGCACGGGCTTCCTCACCTTCCTGCCCTTCCTGCTGATCGCCAAGGGGTCGTCGGTCCGGGCCGTGGGCTTCGCGCTGATGCTGGTCTTCGCGGGTGGCGCGGCGGGCAAGTTCGCCTGCGGCGTGCTGGCTGAGCGGCTCGGCGTGATCCGCACCGTGATCATCACCGAAGCGGCGACGGGCGCCGGCATCCTGCTGCTGCTCGGGCTGCCGCTCGGCCCATCGCTGGCGCTGCTCCCCGTCCTCGGGATCGCGCTCAACGGCACGTCGTCTGTCCTCTACGGCACCGTCGCCGACCTGGTCACCAGTGACAGGCGGGGGCGCAGCTACGCAGTCTTCTACACCGTGGGTGTCGGCGCGTCGGCTTTGTCCCCGTCGGTCTACGGCGTCGTCAGCGACTGGGGTGGTGTGCCGCTGGCCCTCGCCATTGTGGGCTCGCTCGTCTTCCTGACGCTCCCGCTGACGCTCCTGCTGCGGCGCCCGCTCGCGGCCGCGCCAGTTTAGCGCGCGAGGGACGGCACCGAGACGCGCTCGGTCACCCGTTCCCGGCCCGGCCCCTTGAGCCAGGTGAAGGTCAGCCGCCCGTCGGGGCCGAAGCGGATTTCCTTGATCGCCTCGCCGGGGGAGAACCCCGGCGCCCAGTCCCGCTCGATCCGGAGCACCTCACGCGCCGAGAAGATCTGCCGGATGGCGAGAGCGCGGCCGTCCGGCTGGGCCATGAGCAGCCGCCGGTAGTCCGCGTTGAGCACGTCCCGTCGCGGCTCGGAAAGCTGGTGGCGCCTGGCCTCGAAGAAGTAGCTCCAGGTGCACCGCCGGCCGCAGTCGAAGCGCGCCTCGGCGAAGGTCGCGGTGTGCCAGATGACTTCGGGCTTGCCCAGCCCGGCCATGCCGGCGGGCGGGGTGAACCAGGTCGCCCGCTCGGGCCCACCGTAGTAGTAGCCGACGCGGCAGTCACGGTCACTCCGGCAGTCGGCGACGATACCCGCGCTCGGCAGCACCGACCGGTAGAGGCAGTGGGACGGGCCGCTGCCGCCGGGGCCCGAGCATTCAGCTGCCGCCGGCGTGGCCGCCGAGACCGGGCCTTGCGCGAGCAGGAGGAGAGCGCCGAGAGGCAGCAGCCGGAAAAGAAACAGGGGACGACCTCGGGCTAACCGCCCTCGGCGAGGATCTCGGTCATCCGGGTGAAGAACTGCTCCAGCATCATCTTGCTGACGCCGCCCAGCATGCGCTGGCCGACGCTGGCGATGAGCCCGCCCACCTGCACATCCGCGCTGTAGCTGACTCGCGTGCCGCCGTCCGCGTCGGAGAGCTCCATGCCCGCCTCTCCGCGCACGAAGCCGGGCCCGCCACTGCCCTCGAGCGCCATCCGGTAGCGGGTCGGCGACTCCAGGTCGAAGAGCCGCACCTTGCCCTCGAACGTGCCCTTGATGGCGCCGACGCCGATCTTCATCTTCGCCTTGTACTCGCCGGGACCGATGGCCTCCAGGCCCTCGCAGCCCGGGAGCGCGCGGGCGAGCGTATCGGGATCGAGAAAGGCCGCCCACACGCGCTCGCGCGGGGCGGGGATGTCGTTGGCGCCTTCGATCTTCATCCTTCGAGCGCGCGCACGGCCGCGGCCATCCGGCTCATGCCTTCCTTGATGGTTTCGAGCCCCGTCGCGTACGAGAGACGGATGTGGGCGTCCGAGCCGAAGTCTACGCCTGCCACCGTGGCGATCAGGGCTTCTTCCAGGAGAAAGGCGGAGACGTCTCCGGATCCCTTGAGCGTGCCGCCTTTCCAGCGCTTGCCGAAAAGCCCCGAGACGTTGGGGAAGACGTAGAAGGCGCCCTTGGGCATGACGCAGCTGATGCCGGGGATGGCGTTGAGCGCCTCCACGATAACGCGGCGGCGCCGGTCGAACTCGCCCGCCATCTTGGCGACCTCATCCTGCGGTCCTGCCAGCGCCTCGACGGCCGCCCACTGGGCGATCGAGGTCGGGTTCGACGTCACCTGGCTCTGGATGTCGGTCATCGCCTTGATGATGAGCTTGGGGCCCGCGGCGTAGCCCAGCCGCCAGCCCGTCATGGCGTACGCTTTGGAGCAGGTGTTGACGACGAGGGTGCGCGCCTTGATCTCCGGCGAGAGCGACGCAATCGAGACGTGGCGCCCCTCGTAGGTCAGCGCCTCGTAGCATTCGTCCGAGACGATCCAGAAGCCGCGCTCGACGGCGAGCTGCCCCACCTCCTTGAGCGCCGCCGCCGAGAAGACCGCCCCCGTCGGGTTTCCAGGGCTGTTGAGCACCAGGATCCTGGTCTTTGCCGTCACCGCCCGCTGGACAGCCTCGGGATCGAGGTCGAAGCCGGTGGACTCGAGCGTCTCGACGGGCACGGGAACGCCGCCCAGGAGCCGCACCTGCTCGGGATAGGACACCCAGAACGGGCTCGGGATCACGACCTCGTCGCCCGGGTTCACCAGCGCCATGACGATGTTGTAGAGCGTGTGCTTGGCGCCGCAGGAAGCGGTGACCTCGTCGGGCGCGTACTCGAGGCCCAGGTCGCGCTTGAGCTTGTGGCAGATCGCTGCGCGCAGCTCGGGGATGCCGCCGACCTCGGTGTACTTGGTCTGGCCGCTCTCGAGCGCGCGGATCGCCGCGTCCTTGATGCGGCGGGGAGTGTCGAAGTCGGGCTCCCCCGCCCCGAAGGAGATGACGTTGATGCCCTGCGCGCGCATGGCCTTGGCCCTGGCCTGCATGGCGAGCGTGGGCGAAGGCTGGAGCGTCTTGAGGCGGTCGGCGAGCATGCGGAAACCTTACTTTCTGGAGAATTTCGCGTTCAGCCGCTCCTCGACCAGCGGCGGCACCATCCCGGTGACGGCGGCGCCGAGCGACGAGACCTCCTTGATGAGGCGGGAAGAGATGTACGTGTACTTCTCGTGCGGCATGAGGAAGACCGTCTCCACCGTGTGGCGGAGCTTGCGGTTCATCAGCGCCATCTGGAACTCGTACTCGAAGTCCGACACCGCGCGGATGCCCCGGACGATGCAGTCGGCCTGCTCCCGATGCGCCAGGTCTATGAGGAGCCCGTCGAAGGACGTGATGCGCATGCGTCCCATGCCGGCCGTCGCCTCGTCGATCATCTCGAGCCGCTCCTTGACCTCAAAGAGCGGCTGCTTGGACGGATTGGCGACCACGGCGACGATCAGCTCGTCGAAGATGCGCAGGCTCCGCTCGATCAGGTCGAGGTGCCCGTTGTGCATCGGATCGAACATCCCCGGGTACACGGCTCGCTTGCCCACGGCGTCCCCCGCTCGCATGTCGCGAAAGGTTTGGAAAAACCACGCTCACTCTACGCGCCGCGGCGAAAGAAAGTCAAGGTGGTCTCCCCGAAACGACGGCTCTTCCAGAGCGTGAGGGCACCGGGTTCGGCCGGCGGGGGCGCCTTGGTCGAATGCTGCGCCACGACGATTGCACCGGGCAGGAGGCAGTCGCCGCGCGCGAGCCGCTCGAGAGCGGGCGCCACGTCGGCCGAGGCGTAGGGCGGGTCGAGGAAGACGACGCCGAAGCGGGCGCCTTCGCGGGCGAGCGCCTCGAGCGCGCGGAGGACGTCCTGCCTGAAAGCCCTGGCGCGGCCGGTCAGGCCTAGCCGTTCGATGTTGTCCTCGAGCGCCGTCACGGCCTGCCGGTCCTGCTCCACGAAGCAGGCCGACGGCGCCCCGCGCGAGAGCGCCTCGATGCCGACGCCCCCCGCGCCGGCGAACAAGTCGAGGAAGGGCCCGGTCTCGAGATAGGGCATGAGCGTGTCGAGGCAGGCGATGCGGACCTGGTCTGCCGTCGGCCGCGTGGTCCGCCCCTTGGGCGTGGTCAGGCGCTGGCCCTTGAGCGCGCCGGCGATGACGCGCATCAGCCGATCCCCGCCAGATCGAGCTTGCCGCGCCAGCGCGCGAGGAGGGCGCCGCGCAGACCCCGGTGCTCGGATGCCATGAGCTGCGGGTCGGCGTGAACGAGGGCGAAGGCCTCGCGTCGCGCCTCCTCCAGCATGGCCCCGTCTCTCAAGAGATCGGCGACGCGGAACTCGGGCAGCCCCGACTGCCGGGTGCCGAAGAAGTCACCGGGCCCGCGCAGCTCCAGGTCGACCTCCGCGATGCGGAAGCCGTCGTTGGTCCCGGTCATGGCGGCGATTCGGCGCTGCGCGTCCTCCGAGGACGAGCCTGCGAGGAGAATGCAGTAGCTCTTCCACGACCCCCGCCCCACCCGACCGCGCAGCTGGTGGAGCTGGGAGAGCCCGAAGCGCTCGGCGTGCTCGACCAGCATCACCGCGGCGTTGGGCACGTCGATGCCGACCTCGATCACGGTGGTGGAGACGAGGACGTGGACCACGCCCTCCTTGAACTCGCGCATGACGCGCTCCTTCTCCTGGAAGCCCAGCCGCCCATGGAGAAGCCCGACCCGACGCTCCGGGAAGACCTCGCGCTGGAGACGCTCGGCCATCTCGGTGGCGGCCCTGAGATCGGAGTCCTCGGACTCCTCGACCAGCGGGCAGACGACGTAGATTTGTCGCCCTTCGCCGATCTGCTGGCGGAGGAAATCGTAAATCTCGCGGCGCTTGGACTCGCCGCGCGCGACCGTGACGACGGGCCGGCGTCCGGGCGGCAGCTCGTCGAGGACCGAGACGTCGAGGTCGCCGTACACGGTCAGCGCCAGCGTGCGCGGGATGGGCGTGGCCGTCATCACGAGGACGTCCGGGCTCTCGCCCTTGCCGCGGATCGCCGCCCGGTGTGCCACGCCGAAGCGGTGCTGCTCGTCGATCACGGCCAGCCCCAGCCGCTTGAAGCCCACACCCCCCTGCACCAGCGCGTGGGTACCGATGACGCACCCTGTCTCTCCCGTCTCCGCCGCCGCCGCGGCCGCCTGCCGCGCCTTGCCCTTGACCGCTCCCGTGAGGAGCACCACGCGCACGCCCAGCGGCTCGAGCAGTTGGGAGAGCGTGATCATGTGCTGCTCGGCCAGGATCTCGGTGGGTGCCATGAGCGCCGCCTGGTAGCCGGACTCGATCGCGGTCAGGATGGCGAGGGCTGCGACGACCGTCTTGCCCGAGCCGACATCGCCCTGGAGGAGACGGCTCATCGGATAGGGCTCGGCCATGTCGGTGCGGATCTCGCCCCACACGCGCTCCTGCGCCGCCGTCAGCGTGTAGGGCAAGGACGCCCGCAAGCGGCGCACGAGCGCGCCCGGCGGATTCATCGCGAGACCGCGGCGACGGCCCTCGCGGTGGCGGCGGATGGCGAGCCCGGTCTCGAGCAGGAAGAAGTCGTCGAAGACGAGCCTTCGGTGGGCCGCGGCCTGCTCGACCGAAGTCTCAGGGAAGTGAGCGCCCCTGATCGCCTGGGGCAGCGGCAACAAGGCGCGCCCCACCCGGACGCGGTCGGGCAGCGGATCGTCGATCTGGTCGGCCCAGCCGTCCACCAGGCGCTTCATCAGCCGCCGGAACGGCCTCTGGGTCAGCCCCTCAGTGAGCGGGTAGACCGGCACGAGGCGTCCCGTGTGGAGCATCTCGTCCGGGCCGTCCTCGACGACCTCGTAGTCCTTCACCAGCATCTGCAGCGGCCCGCGGCCGTACGGCTGGACCTTGCCGTGAACGATCAGGCGCTGGCCGCGCTTGAAGACGCGCGCAAGATACGGCTGGTTGAACCACGCGCAGTTGAGGAAGCCGCTCACGTCCCGGATCATGACGACGAGCGGCATGCGCGGGCGCCCGCGCGGGGGCGGGCTGATGCCGGCGATGGCGCCGGCGCAGGTGCGGGCCTCCCCCACTGAGACGCGCCCGAGCGGGATGATGCGGCTCCGGTCCTCGTGGCGCAGCGGCAGGTGTTGGACGAGGGCGTCCTCGATGGTGGCGAGGCCGAGCTTGGCCAGGGCCTTGGCGCGCTGCGGGCCGACGCCGGCGAGGTCTCCGAGCGCCGTCCGCGGCCCGGGCGCCGCTTCCGCCACGGTCACCGCGCTGCCGCGTCCCGGTTTCCCTCTCGCAGGGGTCAAGTCGTTGCTCCGCTCACTCGATCATGCTATAAAAAGGCCTCGCGTCCGGCAAATCAGACGCAGATCCCCTCAAGGAGTCAGCATGGCTCAGCGTTGCGACGTCTGTGGAAAGGGCCCGTCCGTCGGCCACAAAATCAGTCACGCCCACAATGTCACCAAGCGGCGCTGGCTGGCCAATCTCGTTTCGATGCGGGGCAAGATCGGGACGGCAGGCGTCGTGCAGCGACTGCGCGTCTGCACCCGCTGCCTCAAGGCCGGCAAGGTCACCAAGGTCCTGTAAGGCCCAGGTGAAAACGCGCGACGGGGGGCGTTGCCGCCCCCCGTCGGGTCCTGCTGTTGCAGCGTGGTAAACGCCGGTGGAAGGCCGCCACCTCCCACCAGCCCAAAACACTACTTCTTCTTCTTCTTGGCCGCCTTCTTCTTCTTCGCCATTTGGAAGTCACCCCCTTTCCTCTGCAATCGTACGGCTTAGTAGCAGCGCGGCTAGTGCCGCTTCCGCCCCTTCGTCGCCTTCCTCCGCTTTGCGCTCTTCTTCTTCGCCTTCTTCTTCGCCATTGGAGGGCTCACCTCCTTCCGGTCCCGCGTCTGGCCGGTCCCGCGTGTGGACGTCTAGAAACCCATGGCCTCGCGGCGGAGGTGGGCCGCCTGCTCTCGGCCCCGCCGCTCGTAGTGGTAGAGGTCCGCGTACAACTGAGGCAGGGACACGACCGGCACCCCGCTCTTCGTGATTGGCGCGTGGAAGACACCCGGGTCATAGGGCGCCAGGAGGTGGACGTTGCCCTCGTCCTCGCCGGGCCTCAGCCCAAGGGCCTTCGCCACCGGCTCGGGGTCACCCTCGATGTAGCAGTGGATGGCCGGAAAACGGACATTGGGCGCCACGAGTGCCGCGCCCGCATGGAGCGTGAACGCGAAGCGCCGATCCGCCTCTTGGGCAGCGCGGGCGAGGTCGCCGACCAGCTTCCGTGTGATCCGCTCCGGCGAGAAGTAGGTCGCGATCTCATTGAGGCGATACGTGTAAGCGTCTACCCATGCGTCGAGCAGATCGGCCGGCTTGCTCAGGTGGATACGCTGCTGCTCGCCGCGCTCGACCCACGCCAGGTCGCCCAGCCGCTTGACCACGTTGTGGGCGTGGCCGAGGCTGACCTGCGAGGCCTTCGCCAGCTCGTCGAGCCGCCAGAGACGGCCGGGATCGACGAGGAGCGTCCGGACCACTCGGGTCGCCCGGGGCGCGAAGAGGGCCTTGAGCGGGCGCGTGGACGGCCTGAGGTTGGGCTTTCCTTCCTTCTCGATCAGGACATTCCCGAAGGCGAGATAGCAATTCCCGGACAGGTCGAGGTAGCCCAGCCCATTTCGCTTGAGCAGCCCGGCCCCCTGGGGGCTGATGTACTGGGCGACGGCAACCGGGTAGGCCCCGTCAATCTCCGCGCGAAGCTCTCCCAGCCTGGTAATAGCCTCACGGATCTGCTTGGGCTGACCGACGGAAGTTACTTCTAGGAGCAAGGTCTGATCCTGGCCTCCGAGCTTGAATTTCACCAGCAGATCAGTCTTTTGGCCCTTAACCTTGGGGCCGGCAGACTCCTCCCATGCCACAGCCTTCGGGAACAGCTCCCGAAGTCGCTGGGCCGCCGATCGCCTGATTTCCTGCGTATTCTCCATGGTTTCATTGGTTGTACGATTTTCAGCGTACGCTGAAAACATACGAACAATTGAAAGTGCTGTCAAGGGAAAAGGTTCTCCCGCCGGCGCCTAGAACACCCAGGAGGTCTTCATTGGCGGGAGGGGAGCGGCCGGACGGTCGGCCGCCGGGCCGAGTCGAGAGCCAGACCGGGCTTGCTACTGGCCCTGCTCGATGCCTTCCATCGTGTCGTCGTCGAGGCCGAAGTAGTGCCCGATCTCGTGGATGACCGTGTCCCGGACAAGCTCGGCCATCTCCGCGGCGTCGGCGCAGTCTTCCTCGATGGGCCCCTGATAGATGTGGATCGTGTCGGGGAGGACGTTGCCGTACGAGGTATCGCGGTGGGTCAGGTCGATCCCGCGGTAGAGACCGTAGAGGGTCTCGGGCGGCTCGATGTCGAGCTCGCGCAGCGTCTCGTCGTCGGCCCAGTCCTCGACCACGATGGCGACGTTGGCGATCTTTTCCTTGAACCGGCGGGGCAGCGTGCGCAGGGCCCGCTCGACGAGGGCCTCGAACTCGCTGTGGGTCACAGCCCTCTGACGCGCTCGACGTTCATCACGTCCTTCACGTCCCGAATGCCCTGCATGATGCTTTGGAGCTGGTGGAGATCCTCCACCTCGATCACGAAGTGGTTGATGCCCTTGCGGTCGTCGGTGACGGTGATCTCGGCTTTGGTGATATTGCCCCGTTGCGAGGAGATGGCCGCGGTGATCTCCGCCAGGAGCCCGGGGCGGTCCCGGCCGATGTAGACGGCGATCTTGACGGGGCGCGTGGCCGGCTCCCCGCCGTCCCACTCGACCGCCAGCAGACGCTCCTTGTCGAGCACGTTCTTGACGACGGTCAGGCAGTCGCGCGCGTGCACCGTCAGCCCGCGCCCCCGCGTGATGAAGCCCACGATGCCGTCGCCCGGCACCGGCGAGCAGCACTTGCCGAAGCGCACCAGGACGTCGTCCACGCCGCGGACGCGAACGGCGCCCTCGCTCTTCCGGGCGGCCTTCTGGGGCTTGGACTCGGGCGCCTGCTCGTGGTCGCGGACCACGGCGGGAGCCAGCTTGCCCAGCACCTGGTGGACGGACGCCTTGCCGTAGCCCATCGAGGCCAGCAGGTCGTCCGCGGTGGCGTAGCCCATTTCGGCGAGGAGCTTCTTCATCTCCTCCGAGGCCAGGAGCGTGGCCGGGACCAGGCGGTACTTCTTGGCCTCGCGGTCGAAGAGCCCGCGGCCCAGCTCGAGCGAGCGGGCCCGCTCCTCGACCTTGAGCCACTGGTTGATCTTGGCCTTGGAGCGGCTGGACTTGACGATCTTGAGCCAGTCCCGGCTCGGATGCTGGGTGGGCGACGCGACCACCTCGACGATGTCGCCCTGGCGGAGCGTGTAGCGCAGCGGCACCAGCTTGCCGTTGACCTTTGCGCCGACGCAGTGATGCCCGACGTCCGTGTGGACGGCGTAGGCGAAGTCGATGGGCGTCGAGCCCTCGGGGAGCGCCTTGACGTCGCCCTTTGGCGTGAACACGTAGACCTCGTCCGGGAAGAGGTCGAACCGGACCGTGTCGAGGAACTCCTTCGGGTCCTTCATCTCCTTCTGCGATTCCATCAGCTGCCGGAGCCACGTGAAGGCCTCGTCGAAGCGGTCCCGGTCGCCCTTCTTCTCCTTGTAAAGCCAGTGGGCCGCGATGCCTTCCTCCGCCACGCGATGCATCTCCCAGGTGCGGATCTGGATCTCGACCGGATCGCCCTTGGGCCCGATGACCGTCGTGTGAAGCGACTGGTACATGTTCACCTTGGGCATCGCGATGAAGTCCTTGAAGCGGCCGGGCACGGGTTTCCAGAGGGAGTGGATGACGCCGAGGGCGCCATAGCAGTCGCGCACGGTCTTGGTCAAGACCCGCACGGCAGTCAGGTCGTAGATCTCGTCGAACTCCCGCCCGCCCTCGTGCATCTTCTTCCAGATCGAGTAGAAGTGCTTGGGCCGGCCCGCGATCTTGGACTCGATGTCGACCTCTCCGAGCTTCTCCTGGAGCAGGGCGATCAGGGAGTTGATCTCGGCCTCGCGCTCGAGCCGGCGCTTGGCCACCCGGCGCATCAGCTCCTGGTAGTCCTCCGGCTGCATCACCCGCAGCGCCAGGTCCTCGAGCTCGGCCTTGACCTTGGCCATGCCGAGCCGGTGCGCCAGCGGGGCGTAGATGTCGAGGGTCTCCTGGGCGATCTTCTTGGCCTTCTCGGGCGCCAGGTAGTCAAGCGTGCGCATGTTGTGCAGGCGGTCCGCGAGCTTGATCATCAGCACGCGCAGATCGTGGGCCATGGCCACGACCATCTTCCGGAAGTTCTCCGCCTGCCGCTCCTCTCGCGACGAGAAGGAGAGCTTGCCGATCTTGGTCACCCCGTCGACGAGCTCGGCGATTTCCGGCCCGAACTCCCGCGCCAGGTCGTCCTTGGTGGCCCGCGTATCCTCGAGCACGTCGTGCAGGAGGCCGGCGATGACCGTGGTGACGTCCATCTTGAAGTCCACGAGGAGGCCGGCGACTTCCAGTGGGTGGGAAAGGTAGGGCTCGCCCGACGCGCGCTGCTGGCCCTCGTGGCTCTTCTCGGAGAAGCGGTAGGCGCGGTTCACCAGGTCCAGGTCGGCACCCGGCTGGTACTTCGGAATCTCCTCAATCAGCGTCTGTAACTGGATCAACCCGCACCCTCCTAAGGTTGACCCGCAATTTTGCCACTGAAATCAGTATTTTGCTACGACTTTTTACCTCAGGCCTTCGCCTTGGCTGGGACCTTGCCCCCCGCTCGGGCGCGGGCCCGGCTCCAAGTCTCCCAGTCCATGACCAGGGAGGCCGCGGCGATGGAGGAGTAGGTCCCGGTCACCACCCCGACCAGGAGCGCGAAGGAGAAGTCCCTGAGCACCTCGCCTCCGAAGAGGAAGAGCACAAGGGCCGACAGGAAGACGGTGAAGGACGTCAGCACCGTCCTGGACAGGGTCTGGTTCATGGCCGTGTTGACCACCTCGGCCCAGGTCTGCCCCTTCCGGAGGCCCTTCCCGCGGCTCTCGCGGATGCGGTCGAAGACCACGATGGTGTCATTGATCGAGTAACCGACGATGGTCAGGAGGGCCGCCAGCACCGGTAGCGACATCTCCCGGTGGGTGAGCGACATGACCCCCAGCGTGACGATGATATCGTGAGCGATCGCGACCACGGAGATCGCGCCGTCGCGGTAGTGGAAACGGAATGCAACGTAGATCAGGATTCCCGCCATCCCCGCCAGGACCGCATACAGGGCCTGGAGCTGGAGGTCCCGACCCACCTGGGGTCCAACGAACTCAACGCGCCTGATCTCGACCTTGGCATCCGCCGCCTTCGCCAGCGCGTCCTGCACCTGCTTCGACAGCTGGTCGGGCTTCTCCCCGCCCTGGGGCAGGCGGATCAGGTACTCCTGGACGTCGCCGAACTGCTGGATGACCGCGCCGCCCAGCTTGATCTCGTCGAGGCCCCGCCGCACGAGGTCGACGGTGGCGGGCTTGTCGTAGCGCACCTGCACCAGGGTGCCGCCCGTGAAGTCGATACCGTAGTTGAGACCGCCGCGGAAGAGGATCGTGGCCAGGCTCAGGAGCATGAACCCGCCCGAGGCGACGTAGAACCACCGCCGCTTGCCGATGAAATCGTAGTTGGCATTGACGAAGATCTGGAGCATCTATGGGGTCTCTAGTTGGGGCCTCTAGATCGAGATGCTTTCGACGCGCCGGCCGCGCATGTAGATGAGGTCGAAGACGAGGCGCGTGAAGAACACGGCGGTGAAAAGGCTGGCGAAGATACCGATCGCCAGCGTCACGGCGAAGCCCTTCACGGGCCCCGTCCCGAACTGGTAGAGGATGGCCGCGGAAACGAGCACGGTGACGTGGGTGTCGATCACGGTGCGGAAGGCACGCGCGAATCCGGACTCGATGGCGGCGCGCACCGTCTTGCCGGACCGTAGCTCCTCCCGAATCCGCTCGAAGATGAGGATGTTGGTGTCCACGGCCATGCCGATGGTCAGGACCACGCCGGCGATGCCGGGCAGGGTCAGCGTGGCGTGGAAGCCCGCCATGGCCGCCAGCAGGATCAGGAGGTTGAGCGCGAGCGCCACGTCGGCGATGAGGCCGGAGAGGCGGTAGTAGATGAGCATGAAGAACACGACCGCGATGGCTGCGGCGGCGCTGGAGAGGATGCCCTTGCGGATCGAATCCGCGCCGAGCGAGGGCCCGACCGTGCGCTCCTCGAGGATCTGCACGGGCGCGGGCAGCGCGCCCGCGCGCAGGACGATCGCGAGGTCGGTCGCGTCCTCTGAGTTGAAGCCGCCCGTGATCTGGGCCTGGCCCGAGGGAATGCGCTCGCGGATCACCGGAGCCGAGTAGAGGTTGCCGTCGAGGACGATGGCCAGGCGCCGCCCCACGTTGGCCGAGGTCAGGTCCGCGAACAGCCGGCCGCCGGCCCCGGTCAGCTCGAGCGAGACGTAGGGCTCGCTCGTGTTCTGGTCGATCGACACGCGGGCGTTGGCGACGTCCGCGCCGGTGAGCAGGGCCTTCTTTTCCACCACGAAGGGGACCCGGCGCTCCTCCTTGGTCTCCTTGTCCACGCGGCGCTGGTAGAGGAGCTCCGAGCCCGGCGGCACCTGCCCCGCGATGGCCTGCTCGACACCGGCGCCGTCGTTGACGAGCTTGAACTCCAGGAGCGCGGTCTTGCCGATGAGCGCCTTCGCCCGCTCGGGGTCCTGCACGCCGGGGAGCTGGATGAGGATGCGGTTGTCGCCCTGCTGCTGGATGGACGGCTCGGTCACGCCGAACTGGTCGACGCGGTTGCGGATGGTCTCGAGCCCCTGCTTCACGAACCACTCGCGCTGCGCCGCCACCTCTCGGGGCCGCATCGAGAGCACGAGGCGCCCCGCGGACTGGTCGGCGTCCTTGACGTCGAAGATGGGCAGGTCCTTGAGCACGGGCTGTGCGTCGGCCCAGGCCTGCGGCGACGCCAGCTGCACGGTGAGCTCCGTGACGCCGCGGCGCTCGACGGACTTCACGCCGACGCCCTTTTTTTCCAGCGCGGCGCGCACGGTGTCGCCGGCGCGCTCCGTCTGCACCTGGAGGGCCTTGTCGATGTCCACGCCGAGCACGAGGTGGATGCCGCCCTGGAGGTCGAGGCCGAGGTTGATGGACTTCTTCGGCGGGTAGAGGTAGAAGACCGCCGCCGCCGCGACGACGGCGACGATACCGATGCGGAGCCAGAGCCGCCGCGTCATCAGGAGGAGGCGCCGCCCTCGCCCGAGGCGGGCACGATGCGCCCGATCGCCGAGCGGTCGAACTCGAGGCGCACCTGGTCGGCGACCTTGAGGGTGACGCCGTGCTCGGAGAGCTTCACCACGGTGCCGTGGAGCCCGCTCGACATCACCACGCGGTCGCCCGGCTTGACGGCGGACAGCATGGTCCCGCGCTCGCGCTTCTGCTTCTGCTGCGGCCGGATCAGGAGGAAGTAGAAGATGGCGAAGATCGCCGCGAAGAACGCCAGCTGCACCATCATTGAGCCGCTGCCCTGCCCGCTCGGCGCTTGCGCCGCGGCGTACGCGAAGTCGACCATGAGCCTCAGGCCTCCGTCTGTGTCGAAGTGGGGTCCGAACCGCCCACGGATTCTACCCCATATCGGTCCAGAAACCGAGAGCGGAATGGCCCGAACGCGCCGTCGGCAACCGCGCGCCGCATCGCCGCCATCAGACCAAGGTAGAAGGTCAGATTGTGCAGCGACAGGAGCCGGTACGCGAGGAGCTCGCGCGAGAGGAAGAGATGCCGGAGGTACGCCCGCGAGAAGCCTTGGCACGCCTCGCAGGGGCACGCGGCGTCGAGCGGCTCGGGGTCCCGCGTAAACCGCGCATGGGTGATGGTCAGCGGCCCGTCGGCAGTGAAGACCTGCCCGTTGCGGGCGTTGCGCGTCGGCAGGACGCAGTCGAAGAGATCCACGCCGCGCGCGACGGCCTCGACCAGATCGTGCGGCTTGCCCACGCCCATCAGGTAGCGCGGCCGGCCGGCCGGCAGGAGACCGGCGACGAGCTCCGCGATGTCGTAGAGGAGCGATTTCGTCTCGCCCACCGCCAGGCCCCCGATGGCGTAGCCCGGCAGGTCGTAGGCGCAGGTCGCCTCCACGGCGCGGCGCCGGAGCATCTCGTACCCGCCGCCCTGGACGATGCCGAAGAGCGCGCGTCCGTCGCCGGCCGCGGCGTGAGCCGCCACGGAGCGGCCGAGCCACCTGAGCGTCAGCGCCAGGGAGCGCTCCGTGTCGCCGAGGGGCGCCGGATGGGGCAAGCACTCGTCGAGCGGGTGGAGGATGTCCACGCCCAAGGCGTGCTGGATCTCCACACAGATTTCCGGCGTCAGGAGCCGCAGCGAGCCGTCGATGTGCGAGCGGAACTCGACGCCCTCCTCCGCGAGCCGGCGGAGCTTCGAGAGGCTGAAGACCTGGAAGCCGCCGGAGTCGGTCAGGATGGGCCCGTCCCAGGCCATGAAGCGATGGAGCCCGCCCATCTCGCGCACCAGCTCATGGCCGGGACGCAGGAAGAGGTGGTAGGTGTTGGCCAGCACGATCTGGGTGCCCGCGGCGCGCAGGTCGGCCGGGCTCACGCTCTTCACCGTGCCCTGCGTCGCGACCGGCATGAAGGCCGGAGTCTCCACCGCGCCGTGGGGCGTCGTGAGCCGCCCGGCGCGCGCGGCGCCGTCCTGCTTGAGCAGCTCGAAGCTGACCCGCGCCGTCACAGGATCAGCATGGCGTCGCCGTAGGAATAGAAGCGGTACCCGAGGGCGATGGCGTGGAGGTAGGCGTCGAGCACCCGGTCGCGGCCGGCGAAGGCTGAGACAAGGAGCAGAAGGGTCGAGCGCGGCAGGTGGAAGTTGGTGACGAGGGCGTCGACGACTCGGAAGCGATAGCCGGGGTAGATGAAGAGGTCGGCGCCGCCGCGGCCCGTGCGGACCCGGCCGGTCTCGTCGGCCGCCCACTCGAGGGTGCGCGTGGTGGTCGTGCCCACCGCTATGACCCGGCGGCCCTGGGCGCGCGCGCGATTGACGGCCTCAGCCGTCGCGGCCGGGACCAGGGCGGCCTCGGGCTCGAGCCGGTGCTGTTCGACCTCGGCCGCGCGGATCGGCCGGAAAGTCCCGGCTCCCACGTGGAGGGTGACGCGATGGATCTCGACACCCGCCGCGCGCAGGCGCTCGAGCAGCGCCGGGGTGAAGTGAAGTCCGGCAGTGGGCGCCGCCACCGAGCCCTTCTCGGTCGCATAGACTGTCTGGTAGCGCTCCCAGTCCTCCGGCTTTGGCGCATCGTGCCTCTCGATATAGGGCGGCAGCGGCGGCAGGCCGTGGCGCTCCATCAGCTCGTCGACCGGCCACGGCGCCTCGATCTCGACCGCGCGCGCGCCCAGGGCGCGGTGCTCGAGCACCGTGGCGCGCGCCGCGCCTCCCGCGAGCGTGACGCGCGCGCCGAGGCCGCAGCGCTTCCCCGGGCGGACCAGCGCCTCCCAGCGCCCGCCATCGAGCGGGCAGAGCATCAGGAGCTCCACAGGCCGTCCGTCTCCTTCGAGGGCGCCGATGAGCCGGGCCGGGATCACCCGGCTCTCATTCACGACGAGGCAGTCCCCCGCCCTGAGCCAGCGCGGCAGATCCGAGAAGCGCGCATCCTCCCGCGCCCCCCGCGCCCGATCCAGGACGAGCAGCCGCGAGGCATCCCGCGGCTCCGCGGGCTCCTGCGCGATCCTCTCGGGCGGCAGCTCATAGTCAAACAGTCCGACGTCCATGTCGTGTGAGTCTACAGTTTGCGCCGCACCAGGGCCAACCGCCGAAGACGGCGAAAAATCACGCATAGCCCGGCCGGGGCCGGGGGATGCCCCCCGAACCCCCGTGCAGTTGGGGGTGACGGGGGCGCCCCGGCCTCGGGCGGGCGGGGGTAATCTGCCGAACCAGAGAGCTACCCGATCTTTGACCCCGGAGTGACGTCGAAGTCGGAACGCAGCAGGATCACGTGCCCTGGCTCATCGAAGGCGCCGAGCACGAGCACCTCGGAGACGAACGGCCCGATCTGCTTGGGCGGGAAGTTGATCACGGCATCACGCGCCGGCCCACGAGCACAGCAGGCGCGTAGCGCTCCGTGATCTGGGCGCTCGAGCGCGCTTCACGCCCAACGGGCCGACATCGATCCAGAGCTTGAGGGCGGGCCGCCTGGCCTCGGGAAAGGGCTGGGCGTCGACGACGATGCCCACGCGCATGTCCACCCGCTCGGAATTGGCCCACGTGATCGCCATGGGGCGCTGGCCCGGCTGGACTACTTCAGCGACGAGATGCCGGTCAGCGAGGACAGCGTGGCGCCCGGATAGTAATACTGGACGATCTGGCGCGCCGTGTAGCCCTGATCGGCCATGGTCTTCGCGCTCCACTGGTCGAGGCCGACGCCGTGCCCGTAGCCGCGGCCGGCGAAGCGGGCGTAGCTCCGGTCCACCGAAACTGCGAAGAGCGTGCTCTTGAGCGTGTCGTAGCCCACGAGCCGCCTGAACTCGTTTCCGCGCAGGGTCGCCGACCCGCGCGTGCCCAAGACGGAGATGCGCGAGACGCGGAGCGATACGCTCCGCTCCAGCACCCGCAGGCCCGTGATGCTGCCTACCGAGACGCCGCCCCGCCTGAGCGCGGCCGCGAGGTCGCCGAGCGCCACGTCGAGGCTCCACGCGTGATGCGGCGAGTGCGAAGGAAATTCCACGCGCACAGGCTGGAGCGCCGGCATATTGGCGGCCGCGAACACCACGCGCGGGTCCTCCGTGTGGCCGCCGCTGTCCGTATGGTAGAAGGCGGGGAAGAGGTCACCCTCCCAGAGCAGCACCTGCCCTTCCGTGTCGAGAACCGCGGTCCACGCGGGCGAGTCGGCATTGACCCGGCCGGCGTACTGCTGGTTCGCCGTGCCGGCGACGATGTGGTACGGCTTGGCGGCGTTGAGGCGGCGGTGGTAGGCCGTGTAGGTGCGGGCGACGATGGCTTGGGCCTTGAGCATCTCGATGGGCATCTTGTCGCCCGCCTCCGCCTTCACCGCGCCGACCAGGTACTCTTCGAAGGGCAGCTCGTTGACCACGATCAGCCCCTCGGGCGCGCCCACCAGATCGATGATCCCGGCGTACGGCCGCTGCTGGAAGCGCAGCGGGGCGGCTCCTGCCGGAACGACGCGTACCCCCGGCACGCGCCGGCCGCGCCATTCGACGGCGCCGTCCTTGCGCAGGACACGGAGCGAGGTGACCGGGTCTTCGGCCATGGCGCGCCCGCTGAGATCCTGGACGAGCATCGGCGCGCCGCTCAGCTCGACGGCCGCCAGCCCCTCGCCAAGCCCCACGCGGATGTCGCCCGCGGCGTGAGCCGGAGCGGGAAGGGCGAAAACGACTGCGAAGGCTAGCGCCGGGAGAAGAGCCAGAGGAGCAGCGACAACACGACGGAGAGAAGGATGGAGGTGCCGAGCGGGAAGTACAACCGCCAGTTCTCTCGCTCGATGGAGATGTCGCCCGGCAGCCGTCCGAGCCATGGCACCTTTCCGGCGGAGTTGCCCGCCAATAGGAGGATTCCACCCAGAACTACCATCACGAGCCCCAAACCCAGAAGGATTTTCCCCAGATCGGCCACGGCGGCACGCACTAGAGCGGCAGCTGCCCCTGGCCGCCCGGCGCGGCGGGGGCGCTGATCCCGAGATGGACATAGGCCGGGGGCGTCACCTTGCGGCCGGTGGGCGTACGGATGAGGAAGCCGATCTTGAGCAGGAAGGGCTCGACCACCTCGGCCAAGGTCTCGGCCTCGTCATTGATGGTCGCCGCAATAGCCTCGAGCCCGACGGGACCGCCGCCGTACTGCTCGATGATGGCGCCGAGGAAGCGGCGGTCGAGCCTGTCGAGGCCGGCCGAGTCTACGCCCTCGCGGTCGAGCGCGTCGACGGCCCCCGCGGCCGTCACCACGCCGCTGCCCTTGACCTGGACGTAGTCTCGCACCCGGCGCAGGAGCCGGTTCGCGATCCGCGGCGTCCCGCGCGAGCGCTTCGCGATGGCGGCGGCGCCATCGGGCTCGACGTTGGCGCCCAGGATGGAGGCCGAGCGGGCGACGATGGCCTGCAGCTCTTCCAGCGAGTAGAAGTCGAGGTGGTGGAAGATGCCGAAGCGCTCCCGGAGCGGAGAGGACAGCATCCCCGGCCGCGTGGTCGCGCCCACCATGGTGAAGGGGCGTAGCGGGATGCGCATGGTCCGGGCGTTCAGACCCTTGTCCATGATGAAGTTGACCGTGAAGTCCTCCATCGCCGGGTAGAGCAGCTCCTCGACCACCGGCGGCAGCCGGTGGATCTCGTCCACGAAGAGGACGTCGCGCTCGTTGATATTGGTCAGGATGCCCATGAGGTCGCCGCCGCGCTCGAGCGACGGCCCCGCCGTCGTGACCATGGCGGCGCCCATCTCGTTGGCGAGGATGGTCGCGAGCGTGGTCTTGCCGAGGCCCGGCGGTCCCGAGAGCAGCACGTGATCGAGCGGCTCGCCGCGCTGACGCGCCGCCTCGACCGACACCCGCAGGCTCTCGACGGTCGCGCGCTGGCCCACGTACTCATCGAGCCGCTGGGGGCGCAGCTGGCGCTCGATCTGCGTCTCCTCCGGCAGGGCAATGCGGCTCATCACGCGGGCCTCGTCGGTCACGGCTTGGCTCCGCGGTAGATCTCGTCGAAGAGCTCTTCTGGCGTGACGATGCGGGGGTTGCGGCCGAGGGCCGTCGAGATCAGCTGGGCAGCCTCACTGGGCCGGTGCCCGAGCTGCTTGGTCAGGATCTCGAAGACGGCGCCGCGCAGCCCGTCCTCGTCCATGCCGCCCGGCACAGGCCCGGCGGCGCTGCCGTCTACGGGGGCTCCAGGCTGGGAGAGGGCGAACTTCGCGACCTTCGAGGACAGCTGCGCCACGATGTTCTTGGCCTTCTGGGGTCCGATGCCCGGCAGCCGCCGCAGGTACGCCTCGTCCTGGCGCGCGATGGCGGCGGCGATCTCGGCGACGGGAGCGGCCAGCGACCGGGCGGCCACGAGGGGCCCCACGTCCTTGACCGTGATGAGCTTCTCGAAGAACTCCTTGTCGAGCCCCGAGAGGAAGCCGATCAGGACCGGCGAGGGCTGGTTCTGCGTCGCGTGGTAGTGGATCTCGAGCGTCACCTCCGCGGCTCCATCGCCGTCGCTCGCCATCGCGCCCACGAGCGCGCGCTGAACCACCGGCGGCAGCACCACCTCGTAGCCCACCCCGGCGGCCTCGATCACGACGCGATCCTCGTGCTTGCGCCTGAGCCTTCCCCTGATGAGCGCTATCATTTGGGAACGGGGGCCTCGAAATGGCCCCCGTACTCCCCCCGTCGGCAGTCCTCCCGTGCGGGTCTCATCGAATGGCCCCCGTACTCCCCCCGTCGGCAGCCTCTACGTTGACCCCTCATCGGACGGCTCGCGCCCTTGGGGTGATGCCGGTCACACGGGCGAGGCCCGTGACGGCGAGACCGAGAGCGTCGGCTACGTGCGAGGGCCGCGGCAGATCCTTGAGGCCCAGCAGCGTCTGGACGCCGCGCTGGACCTGCGCCTTGCCGGCCGAGCCGCTGCCCGTCACCGCGCGCTTGACCTCCGACGGCGCCAGCGCTGTGACGCCGACGCCCAGCTGGCGGGCCGCGAGATAGATGACGCCGCGGGCGTGGCCCATGAGGATAGCGGTGCGCGGGAACTTGTACTCCGTGTAGAGGTCCTCGACCACGAGGAAGGTCGGCGTGCGCGCCTCGATGATCTGGAGCACGGCGCGGTAGATGGCGTTGAGCCGGGCCTCCAGGGGCTGGGTGCTGGCGGTCGTGATCACGCCGGCATCGAGGACGGTGACGGCGCCCGGCGCGGCCTCGAGGACCCCGAAGCCGGTGGCGACGAGCCCCGGGTCCACGCCCATCACGCGCAAGCCGCTAGGCCGCGGAGATGGCGTCGAAGATCTCGTCGGGAATGTCGTAGTTGGAATAGACGGCCTGGACGTCTTCCTGCTCCTCCAGCGCCTCGATGAGCCGCAGCACGGCGGCGGCGTCCTTGCCCTCCACCCGCACGGTGGACTGGGGGACCATGGCGGCTTCCGCCTCGAGCACCGGCATCCCCTTCGCTTCGAGCGCGTGGCGCACCGTCTCCATTTCATCAGGCGTGGTGGTGATCTCGAAAACTTTTTCCACGGTCCGCATGTCCGTGGCGCCGGCCTCGAGCGCCTGCTCCAGCACCTCGTCCTCCTTGGACTTCTCGGCGTCCACCTGGATCACGCCGCGGCGGTCGAACATCCACGCGACGGAGCCCGCCACGCCCATGCGGCCGCTCTGCCTCTCGAAGATGTGCCTGATCTCGGGCCCAGTCCGGTTCTTGTTGTCCGTCAGGACCCGCACCAGCACCGCCACGCCGCCCGGGCCATAGCCCTCGTACGTGATCTCCTCGTACTGCTCCCCCGGCAGCTCGCCCGTGCCCTTCTGGACGGCGCGCTTGATGTTGTCGGCGGGCATGTTCGCCGCCTTGGCCGACTCGATCGCCGCCTTGAGCCGCAGGTTGCCCTTGGGGTCGCCGCCGCCGTGCTTAGCCGCCACTGTAATCTCTCTGAGGATCTTGGAGAAGAGCTTTCCGCGCTGCACGTCGGCCTTGCCCTTCTTCCGCTTGATCTGGGACCACCGGGAGTGTCCGGACATGTCCTCACCTTCCCTCTTGGATGGATGCCTTGAGCCGCTTGACGCGCTCGAGCCTGTGCGCCCGCCGCTCCTCGGCCTCGGCCCAGCGCCGCCTCTCGCCCGGGGTCTCGGGCACGAAGCGCGGGCACGGCCGGGGCCGGAGGTCCGGGCCGAGGTGTACGAAGGTCAGGTAGGCCGTGCAGGCGTGACGCACCTCCCCGGACCAGGGCACCTCGGTCAGGACCTTGACGCCGACTTCGAGCGACGAGCTGCCGACGTGGTTCAGCGCCGCCTTGAACGTGACGACCTCGTGGGTGGAGATGGGCGCGTAGAAATCGAGCGCGTCGAGGCACGCCGTCATCACGTGGCCACGGTTGTAGCGCATGGACAAGATGCCGCCCGCCTCGTCGATGTCCATGAGGAGCTTGCCGGGAAACATGGTGTTCCCGAAAATCGTGTCCTCTGGCAGTACCGATCGGCAGGACTCGAACGCCCACCTGAGCTCCTCGCCGCCTTCGTCGCGGACCTGCGCGGCGGCTGAGCGCCGGCGGCTGAGGCGCTCGAGCCGCTGGCGCCGACGCTCCTGCGCCGCGGTAAACAGCGCCTCCTCGACGGCCCCTTTGGGCGCGATGGCCGTGGGCACGGGCGCAGGCTTGAGGTGCTCGTCCACCTTCACGAAGACCAGGTGCGAGTTGAGAGTCATGGCCCGGGCCCCGGAGGCCAGGTTCTCGGCAAAAACCTGGACCCCCACCTCGATCGAGCAGCGCCCGATCGCCTCGACCTGAGCCCGCAGGAGGGCGATCTCCCCCACCTTGACCGAATGGAGGAAGTCGATGTCGTCCATGGCGCCGAGCAGGCACTGGCCGCGGGCCACGCGCGCGGCGGCCATGTTCCCCACTGTGGCTATCCACTGCATCATGCGTCCGCCGTGGATCTGCCCGGGCGCTCCCGCGTGCTCGGGGAACACCCACTGGACCATCTCGGTGACGGTGTCGTTGATCGATAGCATGGGTCAGCGCCGGGACAGGCGTAAGTCCTTCATTTATCTACCATGCGGCCCGCGCCAAGTCCAGCCGCGTGGCCGCCGCGCTACGGCGTGCGGGGCGCGAGCGGTTGAGCCTGCGGCGGGGCGTCTACCCAAGCGCGATCGAGACGGTGATTGCCGCTCGGGTGCAGCCGGAAGTTGCGCACCTCGGGCCGCGCTACTACCCAGTGACGGCGCACGTAGAGGGGGATCCACGGGATCTCCTCGGCGAGGAAGGCCTGGGTCCGCGCGTAGACGCGCTGACGCTCCAGCCTGAAGGAGATCTGGCTCGCGCGGATCAGGAGATCGTCGAGCCGTGCGTTGCGGTAGAAGGAGAAGTTGGTCGCGGTCGGCCCGCGGACCGCGCCCTCGCTGGTGGACAGCGGGTACAGCAGCAGGTGCGGGTCACCCGCCTCCGCCCTCGCCTCGGCGAGCGCCAGGTCGTTGGCGCCGCCCTGCATCGCCGCGAGGGCCGCGTCCGTCGCCTCGGCCCGCACGCTCACTGTGATGGATGCGGCGCCGAGCGCCTCCCGGATCGTCTCAGCCACCCGCGCGATCTCGGGCCCCGCACCCGCGTCGGCGACCAGGGAAGCCGTGAAGCCCCGGCCGACGCCAGCCTCTCCCAGGAGGCGCTTGGCCGCCGCGACGTCGCCCAAGGCCAACGGCGGGGTCTCGGTCCACGCCCACACGCCGCGAGGCAGGAAGAGACCGAGGGCGACCGCCAGCGGTTCGACCGACGTGGTGATCGCCGCGGGCGAGAGCGCGGCGGCGATGGCCTGGCGGACCTTCTTCCGCTTGAAGGGCTCCTTTTCAGTCTGCACGGCCAGGTAACCGATCCGCCAGCCCGGCACCGACAGCGCCCCCTGCATCCGTGAGGGCGCGCCCAAAGGGACAAGGAGATCGAGGCCGCGCGAGTCGAGATCGGCCTCGGCCTTGGCGGGGTCGCCGGCGTCGAGCAGCACGACCCGCGCCGAGCGCGGCGGCGCGGCCCAGTACGAGGGATTGGCGTCGAGCGTGATGCGGCCGGGGCTGACCTCGCTGACTGAATAGGGCCCCGTCCCGATCCAGCGCATGGCGCCCGTGCCCGAGTGCGCGACGGAGAAGACGGGGTGCGCGAGCACGGTGAGGAGCGGCGCGTACGGCAGGGCGAGGTTGATCTGCACCGTTCGCTGGTCCGGCGTCAGAATCTCCCTCACTACGCCGGGCGAACCCCGCAGGAGCCGGGAGGGCGCCGGGTTCGGCGAGGGCGCCATAGGGTGGCCGGGCACGATGATGCGGTCGAGGCTCTCCGCCACGTGGCGCGCCGCGAGCGGGGTGCCGTCGTGGAAGCGGACACCGTCGCGGATGCGGAAGGTCCACTGGAGCCCGTCGCGGGAGACCGTCCACGAGGTCGCCAACCCGGGCTCCACGTCGCTCGAGCCCTCGCGGTACTGGACAAGGGTGTCGAACACCTGGCGCGCGATCAGGGGCACGGAGCCATCGAGAGCCGTGGCCGGATCCAGTGCGGCGGGAATGGACGGCAGGCCGACCCGGAGCGGGACACCTTGGGCTGCAGCAGGGGCGGGCGTCGCGACGGCGGCCAGCACCGCCAGGATCAGGCCGCCGAACCTGCAGGACATGGAGCCTTTATATCAAAGCATGGAACTTGATGTGCCGTGGCGCGGCACACGCTGCTCATCCTTTCCGCACGGGTCCGCACCGGCGCGGCCGTCTGCGGCGGGCATGGGGCTGTTCTCATGGCTTTCCGGCTCCGGCCCTTCCGTGGCACCAAACGTGCTCTGTTCTCTGGCAGGAACAAAGGGGCCCTTCGAGCCATCGCGGAACCGGCATCGACGGCCGCAAGTTGCACTTGATGAGAGCCATCGGAGGAGCCGAAGAGACGAAATGGAAAAACTCGAATGAATTCAATAGCTCTGAACCGTCATCCGGGGCCAATTCCCTTGACTTATTTCAAACCGGCCCCCTATACTGAGAAAAATTTCGGGACCACCGACTGAGAGCAGGGGCTGGCGACTGAGAGCAGAGGCCGGCTCTCAGGAAGCGCCCGCTGGACCACCAGAAAGGAACGGGCGAACATGAAGGAGTTCGAGAAGAAGACTCCGAGCCGGGAGCCGTCGTCCGAACGGATGACGGGCCTGTCCAAGTTTCTGCCCATGTCCGATTCCAACTACCGCCGCCGGCTGACCGAGTACGAGGTCCAGGTCCAGGACCTCCAGGCCTACGTGCATTCGCTCGAAGCCGAGACCGGCCGCCTGCGCAAGAAGCTCGAGGACGCGCCGAAGGAGTTCATGGTCCTCGAGAACAAGCTGCGCGAGGCCAACCGCCAGCTCGTCCAGGCCTTCAACCAGAACGAGAAGCTCGTCAACGCGCTCTACGAGGCGCGGGAGCAGATCACCTCGCTGAAGGAGGAGGTGGACAAGCTCTGCGCGCCGCCGTCGACGTACGGCGTCTACCTCTCGGTCAACGAGGACGGGACGGTCAACGTGCTGTCCCAGAGCCGCAAGGTCAAGGTCAACCTGCACCCGTCCATCAAGCCCGACGGGCTCAAGCCCGGCCAGGAGCTGGTGCTGAACGAAGGGCTCAACGTGGTCGAGGCGGCGGGCTACGAGATCCAGGGCGACGTGGTCATCCTGAAGGAGCTGCTCGAGGAAGGCCGCGCGATCGTCACGCTCCGCGCCGACGAGGACAAGGTCGGCATCGTGGCCGATCCGCTCCGCTCCGTGAAGCTCAAGGTCGGCGACCACATCCTGATGGACGGCAAGAGCGGCTACCTGCTCGAGAAGCTGCCGAAGAGCGAGGTCGAAGACCTGGCGCTCGAGGAAGTGCCGGACATTAACTACGAGGACATCGGCGGTCTCACGACCCAGATCGAGGCCATCAGGGACGCCGTTGAGCTGCCGTACCTCTACGCCGACTACTACCGCGAGCACCAGCTGAGGCCGCCCAAGGGCGTGCTGCTCTACGGCCCTCCGGGCTGCGGCAAGACCATGATCGCCAAGGCGATGGCGAACAACCTCGCCCAGAAGATCTCCGAGAAGCGCGGCGAGAAGGTCAAGGGCTACTTCCTGAACATCAAGGGCCCCGAGCTGCTCAACAAGTATGTCGGCGAGACCGAGCGGAAGATCCGCGAGATCTTCGTCAAGGCCCGCGAGAAGGCGGCCGAGGACGTGCCTGTGATCGTCTTCTTCGACGAGATGGACGCGCTGTTCCGCACGCGCGGCTCGGGCATCTCGTCGGACGTGGAGACGACCATCGTGCCGCAGCTCCTGGCCGAGATCGATGGCGTCGAGTACCTGCGGAACGTCATCGTCGTCGGCGCCTCGAACCGCCAGGACCTCATAGACCCGGCCATCCTGCGCCCCGGCCGGCTCGACGTGAAGATCAAGATCGAGCGGCCGGACGCGGCCGCCGCCGTGGACATCTTCAACAAGTACATGACCGCCGAGCTGCCGATCCACGAGTCGGAGCTCAGCCAGAACGGCGGCGAGATCCAGCCGGCGGTTGACCGCATGATCGCGGCCGCCGTGGCGGAGATGTACAGCCTGGAAGAGGAGAACCGCTTCCTCGAGGTGACGTACGCCAACGGCGACAAGGAAGTCCTGTACTTCAAGGACTTCTCGTCGGGGGCAATGATCGAGTCCGTGGTGCGCCGGGCCAAGAAGCTGGCGCTGAAGCGCTATATCAAGACGAGCGAGAAGGGCATCAACCTCGACGACCTCCTCAACGCCGTCCGCGAGGAGTTCAAGGAGAACGAGGACCTGCCCAACACGACGAACCCCGACGACTGGGCCAAGATCGCCGGCAAGAAGGGCGAGCGGATCGTCTACGTCAAGCCGCTGATGGGCGAGGCGAAAGAGAAGCAGCGGGCCGTCGAGCGGGTGATCAACACCGGCCAGTACCTGTAAGCATCCCGGCGGGAGGGGGGCATAAGCACCTCCTCCCGCCGTCTGTTCTCACCACGAGCTGTCGTCCGGGGGCTCCATGGCGATTCCGAAAGTGATGGGCATCGAGACCGAGTACGGGATCACGGTCAAGAACCAGCCCGACTTCAATCCGATCCTCTCGTCGCTCCTGCTCATCAACTCGTACGAGACGTACCGCTCCTCGCGCATCCGGTGGGACTACGAGGCCGAGAGCCCCCTCCGGGACGCGCGCGGCTTCGAGTACATGGAGGAGAAGGAGACGCCGTCGAAGGAGGAGTCGCGCCTCATTAACCTCATCCTCTCGAACGGCGCGCGCTTCTACGTCGACCACGCGCACCCCGAGTACTCCTCGCCGGAGACGACCAACCCGCGCGACTGCGTCATCTGGGACAGGGCCGGTGAACGCATCCTGGACCTCGCCCGCACGCGGGCGGAGGCCGTCTCGCCTCCCGAGCAGCGGATCCTCATCTACAAGAACAACACCGACTCGAAGGGCAACTCCTACGGCACCCACGAGAACTACCTCATGGACCGCAAGGTGCCCTTCGCGCGCATTGTCCAGTACCTGATGCCGTTCTTCGCGAGCCGGCAGGTCTTCACCGGCGCGGGCAAGGTCGGCGCCGAGAACAACACGGAGCACTGCGACTACCAGGTCTCGCAGCGGGCCGACTTCCTCGAGACCGAGGTGGGGCTGGAGACGATGCACAGCCGCCCCATCATCAACACGCGCGACGAGCCGCACGCCGACCCGGAGAAGTACCGCCGCCTCCACGTCATCGTGGGCGACGCGAACATGAGCGAGGTCGCGAACTATCTCAAGTGCGGCACCATGGCGATCGTGCTCAGCATGATCGAGGACGACTTCATCGAGCGGGACCTCTCGCTCGAGAGCCCGGTGCTCGCGTACCGCATGGTGTCCCGGGACCTCGCCTGCCGCGAGACCTTCAAGCTCAAGGACGGCCGCGCGCTCACCGCCGTGGACCTCCAGCAGGAGTTCCTCGCCCTCGCGCGCGAGTACTACCGCACCCGCGAGCACGAGCCCTGGGTGGACGACGTCATGGCGCGCTGGGGCTCGGTGCTCGACCGCCTGGCGAGGGACCCGATGAGCCTCGGCCGCGAGGTCGACTGGGTCATCAAGCGCTCGCTCATTCAAAGCTACATGGGCAAGCACAGCCTCGAGTGGTCCGACTCGCGCGTGGCGATGATCGATCTCCAGTACCACGACATCCGGCCGGGCAAGGGGCTCTACTACAAGCTCGAGGAGTCCGACGCGGTCGAGCGCATGACCTCGGAAGACGAGGTGACCAAGGCGATCTACGACCCGCCCAAGGACACGCGCGCCTACTTCCGCGGCATGTGCCTGCAGAAGTACTCGGACGAGGTCGTGTCGGCGTCCTGGGACTCGGTGATCTTCGACCTCAAGGAAGGCCCGCTCAAGAAGATCTTCATGCTGGAACCGCTGCGCGGCACCGAGGCGCACGTCCGACAGCTCTTCGCCGAATCCGCCACCGCCAGGGACCTGCTGCGCAACCTCGGCAAGCCGACGGGTGACGTGTGAGCATGACGCCTGACCGTTGGCAGGGCGCGTTCTTCGACTACGCCACGTCGAGCTTCGCGGACATCCTCCGCAACTCGGCGCCCCATCTCTTGCCGCACCCTGAGGACCTCCCCCGCGAAGAACGTGGCCCGCACAGCGCCCCGGCGGTGCCCCACGGCACGACGGTGCTGGCGCTCCGCTACCGCGACGGCGTGATCATGGCCGGCGACCGGCAGGCCAGCGAGGGCTACCAGGTCGCTTCCCGCCGCATCGACAAGATCTTCAAGTCCGACGACCTCTCCGGCGTCGGCATCGCGGGCGCGGCCGGGCCGGCCATGGAGATGGCGCGCCTCTTCCAGACCGAGCTCGAGCACTACGAGAAGGTCGAGGGCGAGAACCTCTCGCTCGACGGTAAGGCCAACAAGCTCGGGCAGATGATCCGGATGAACCTGCCCATGGCCATGCAGGGCCTCGTCGTGGTGCCGATCTTCGCGGGCTTCGACGAGCGGGCGGGCGTGGGGCGGCTCTTCAAGTACGACGTCACCGGCGGCCGCTACGAGGAGACCGACTACTTCGCCCAGGGCTCGGGGGGCAAGGACGCCCGCGACTCGCTCAAGAAGCGCTTCAAGCGCGACATGGCCAAGGACGAGGCCGTGCGCGTGGCCATCGAGGCCCTGATGGACGCCGCCGACGAGGACCTCGGCACGGGCGGGCCGGACCTCCAGCGCGGGATCTACCCGACCGTCAAGACGATCACGCGGTCGGGCTTCGGCGACGTGGCGGACGACGAGATCCGCCGGTATTGCGAAGCCATCCTGGGCGAGCGAGGGCGCCTGTAGTGCCGCTGCCGTACTACGTATCGCCCGAGCAGATGATGAAGGACAAGGCGGAGTATGCCCGCAAGGGCATCTCCCGCGGCAAAGCGATCGTGGCCCTCGAATACCGCGACGGCGTGCTGCTGCTCGCCGAGAACCCTTCGACGCTCCTGCACAAGATCTCGGAGATCTACGATCGCATCGCGTTCGCCGGCGTGGGCAAGTACAACGAGTTCGAGAACCTCCGGGTGGCGGGCGTCCGGCACGCGGACATCAAGGGCTACTCCTACAGCCGCGGGGACGTGACCGCCAAGTCGCTCGCCAACGCCTACTCCCAGGCGCTCGGCAACATCTTCACCCAGGACAACAAGCCCTTCGAAGTCGAGGTGCTGGTGGTCGAGGTCGGCGACAGCAACGACACGAAAAACGAGATCTACCACATCCTCTACGACGGCACGATCGAGGACGAGAAGAACTACGCGGCCATGGGGGGACAGTCAGACGAGATCCGGCGCTACCTCAAGGACAACTACCAGGAGGGGCTCGACTTCGCGGGCGCCGTCAAGCTGGGCGTCCGGGCCCTCATGGTGACGCAGAACAAGACCCTGACCGAGCGCGACCTCGAGGTTGCCGTCCTGGACCGCGGCAAGGAGCGCCGAAAGTTCCGCCGCATCCCGGCCGAGGTGCTCCATCAGCTCCTCGCGGACGACAAGTCGCCCCCCCACTCGGAATAGTTGCCCTCGGTCCCCTGCCCTGCTAGGCTGAGTCCCTCATGAAGCGCCGCATCTTCGGTATCGAGAACGAGTACGGCCTGACGTGCACGCTCAACGGCCAGCGGCGCCTGTCGCCGGACAACGTCGCGCGCTACCTGTTCGAAAAGGTCATCCCCGGCGCCCGCAACGCCAACGTCTTCCTCGAGAACGGCGCCCGGCTCTACCTCGACACGGGCTTCCACCCCGAGTACGCTACGCCCGAGTGCGACGACATCACCGACCTGGTCATCCACGACAAGGCGGGCGAGCGGATCGTCGAGGACCTCCTGCACCAGGCCGAGAAGCGGCTGCGCGAGGACGGCATCTCGGGCAACATCCTGCTCTTCAAGAACAACACGGACTCGGCCGGCAACTCCTACGGCTGCCACGAAAACTATCTCGTCAGCCGCGACGTCTCGTTCCAGCGCCTGGCCGAGGGGCTGATCCCCTTCTTCGTCACGCGGCAGATCTTCGCCGGCGCGGGCAAGGTGCTCCAGACCCCGCGCGGCTTCCACTACTGCCTCTCGCAGCGGGCGCAGCACATCTGCCAGGAGATCTCCGGCGCCACGACCTCGTCGCGCTCGATCATCAACACCCGCGACGAGCCGCACGCCGACGCCGAGAAATACCGGCGCCTGCATGTCATCGTGGGCGACTCGAACATGTCGGAGGTGGCGACCTACCTCAAGGTCGGCACCACCGCGCTGCTGCTCGACATGATCGAGGACGGCTTCTTCGACAAGGACTACAGCCTCCAGTCGCCGGTCCAGGCCATCCGGGACATCAGCCACGACCCGACGCTGCGGGAGACGGTCAGGCTCAAGGACGGGCGGACGATCACGCCGCTACAGCTGCAGACGGAGTACCTCGAGCACGCGACGCGCTACGTCAACTCGATCGACGCCGACCCCGTGACGAAGGACGTGCTCGCGCGCTGGACGCACGTGATCGAGGCCCTGCACGGCGACCCGATGAACCTGTACCGCGAGGTGGACTGGGTCATCAAGAAGCGCATCATCGAGTCCTTCATGGAGAAGCACCGGCTGTCCTGGCGCGACCCCAAGGTCTCGCTCATGGACCTCCAGTACCACGACATCCGCCCCCACAAGGGTTTGTACTGCCAGCTGGTCAAGCACGACATGGTCGACCGGATCACGACGGACGACGCGATCGAGCGCGCCAAGCACCTGCCGCCGCAGACGACGCGGGCGCGCCTGCGGGGCGAATTCATCCGGCAGGCCAACCTCAAGGGGAAGGACTACCGCGTGGACTGGGTGTACCTGAAGCTCAACGACCCGGAGCGCGAGACCATCCTCTGCAAGGACCCGTTCCAGAGCCACGACGAGCGGGTGGAGCGCCTGATCCGCTCCTTCTAGCGTCGGCGGCCGCCTGACCAGGCGACGTCCATGAGCCTCACTTCCGAAGCCATCCAGATGCTGGTCACCGGGGAGCACGGCGATCCCTTCTCGGTGCTGGGTCCTCACGCGTCCCGCGACGGCAGCGTCACCGTCCGCGCCTTCCTGCCCGGCGCCGGCGAGGTCGCGGTCGTGGCCGACGGCGGCGCCTTCCTCGCCCATCCGCTCAAGCCGATCCATCCGGACGGGCTCTGGGAGGGCGAGATCGCCGGGCGGCCGCCGCTGGCGTATCGTCTCCGGGTGACGGACGGCGCGGGACACGTCGCCGACGTCGAGGATCCGTACCGGTTCCCGCCGACGCTGTCCGGCTTCGACCTCCACCTGCTCAGCGAAGGCACCCACTACCGCGTCTACGACAAGCTCGGCGCCCATGCGGCGTCCCTCGACGATGTGGCGGGCGTCATCTTCGCCGTGTGGGCGCCCAACGCGAAGCGCGTCAGCGTGGTCGGCGACTGGAACGGCTGGGACGGGCGCAGGCACCCGATGCGCCTGCACCCGGGCAACGGCGTCTGGGAACTCTTCCTGCCGGGCGTGGCCGAGGGCGCGCGCTACAAGTTCGAGATCCTGTCCAACTCAGGCGCGCCGCTCGCGCTGAAGAGCGACCCGTACGCGTTCGGCTTCGAGCCCGACGAGCCCCGCACGGCCTCCGTGGTCGAGCGCCTCGACGGCTACCCGTGGTCCGACGGCGCGTGGCTTTCCGAGCGCGGCAGGCGGCAGGCGCTCGATGCGCCCATGAGCGTCTACGAGGTGCATCTCGGCTCGTGGCGCCACAAGCCCGAGGAGGGCCACCGTTCCATGGACTACCGGGAAGCCGCCGAGCAGCTGGCGGACTACGTGACGGAGATGGGCTTCACGCACGTGGAGCTCCTGCCCGTGATGGAGCATCCCTTCTACGCCTCGTGGGGCTACCAGACGCTCGGGTACTACGCCCCCACGCGGCGCTTCGGCCGCCCGCAGGACTTCATGGCCTTCGTGGACCATCTGCACAGGCGCGGGATCGGGGTGCTCCTCGACTGGGTGCCGGCCCACTTCCCCCGGGACCCGCACGGGCTCGCCTACTTCGACGGCACGCATCTCTTCGAGCACGCCGACCCGCGCGAGCGCGAGCACCCCGACTGGGGCACGCGCGTCTTCAACTACGGCCGGCGCGAGGTCGCCAACTTCCTGATCGGCAACGCGCTCTTCTGGCTCGAGCGGTACCACGTGGACGGCCTGCGCGTGGATGCGGTCGCCTCGATGATCTACCGCGACTACTCGCGGAAGGCCGGCGAGTGGGTGCCGAACGTCCACGGCGGGCGCGAGAACCTCGAGGCCATCGCGTTCCTGAAGCGGCTCAACGAAGTTGTCTACGGCGCTCACCCCGGCGTCGTCACCGTCGCCGAGGAGTCCACGGCCTGGCCCATGGTCTCGCGGCCCGTGCACCTGGGGGGTCTGGGCTTCGGGCTCAAGTGGAACATGGGCTGGATGCACGACGTGCTCGACTACATGCGCCGGGAGAGCGTGCACCGCAAGTACCACCACAACCAGCTGACGTTCGGGATGCTCTACGCCTGGACGGAGAACTTCGTCCTGCCGCTCAGCCACGACGAGGTCGTCCACGGCAAGGGCTCGCTGATCGCCAAGATGCCAGGCGACGACTGGCAGCGCTTCGCCAACCTGCGCCTCCTGTACGCTTTCATGTGGGCGTACCCCGGCAAGAAGCTCCTCTTCATGGGCAGCGAGTTCGGCCAGTCCGGTGAGTGGAACCACGACCAGAGCCTCGACTGGCATCTGCTCGACATGGGGCCCTACCACCGCGGCCTCCAGCGCCTCGTGGGCGAACTCAACCGCCTCTACCGCGCGGAGCCCTCGATTCACCAGCAGGATTGTGAGCCGGCGGGCTTCGCCTGGATGGATTGCGCCGACGCGGAGCAGAGCGTCGTCGCGTTCGCCCGCTTCGCGCGCGACCCCAGCCGCCTCACGCTGTGCGTCTGCAACTTCACGCCGGTGCCGCGCCACGGCTACCGCGTCGGCGTCCCCACCCCCGGCTTCTACCGGGAAGCCCTCAACAGCGACAGCGGTCTCTACGGCGGCTCGGACGCGGGCAATGGCGGGGGCGTCAGGAGTGAGCCGATCGCCTGGCACGGCCAGCCTCACTCCGTGCTCCTGACGCTGCCGCCGCTCGGCGCGCTGTGGCTCACGCTGGTGGAGGGCTAGGCGCGATGGCCGCCGCGCCCTTCCGCACCCGACCGGGGCGTCCTTACCCGCTGGGCGCCACCTGGGACGGATCCGGCGTCAACTTCGCACTCTTCAGCGAGCACGCGACGGCGGTCGATCTCTGCCTCTTCGACGCGGCGAACCCCGCGCGCGAGGTCCGGCGGATCGCCGTCACCGAGCGCAGCGACCAGATCTGGCACGTCTATCTGCCCGAAGCGCGCCCTGGCCTGCTCTACGGCTACCGCGTCCACGGCCCCTACGCGCCCGCCGTCGGGCACCGCTTCAATCCGGCCAAGTTCCTGCTCGATCCCTACGCGAAGGCCGTAGCCGGCAGCGTCAGTTGGGACGACGCCCTCTTCGGCTACCGCCCCGGCGACGCGGAGACGAGCGCGACGCCCGACCCGCGCGACAGCGCGGCCTTCGTCCCCAAGTGCGTCGTCGTCGAGTCGGCGTTCTCCTGGGGTGACGACAGGCTGCTCCGCACGCCGTGGCACAAGACCGTCATCTACGAGGTCCACGTCAAGGGCTTCACCGCGCGGCACCCGCAGGTGCCGCCGGAGCTCCGCGGCACGTACGCGGGGCTCGCCTCCCCGCCGGCGCTCGAGCATCTGAAGCGGCTGGGCGTGACGGCCGTCGAGCTCCTGCCCGTCCACCACTCGGTCGCGGAGCAGCACCTCGTCGAGCGCGGGCTCACGAACTACTGGGGCTACAACTCGATCGGGTACCTGGCTCCGGACTCCCGCTTTGCCTCCACCGGCGCCCGCGGCGAGCAGGTCGCCGAGTTCAAGACCATGGTCAAGCGCCTGCACCAGGCCGGCATCGAGGTCATCCTCGACGTGGTCTACAACCACACGGCCGAGGGCAACCACGGCGGGCCCACGCTCTGCTTCCGCGGCATCGACAACGCCGCGTACTACCGCGTCGAGACGGGCGACCGCCGCCGCTACCGCGACTACACCGGCTGCGGCAATACGCTGAACCTGACGCACCCGTGCTCGCTCCAGCTCCTGATGGACAGCCTGCGCTACTGGGTGCTCGACATGCACGTGGACGGCTTCCGCTTCGACCTGGCCTCGGCGCTGGCCCGCGAGCTCCACGACGTGGGCCGCCTGTCGTCCTTTTTCGACGTCATCCACCAGGACCCGGTCATCTCGCAGGTGAAGCTGATCGCGGAGCCGTGGGACCTCGGCGAGGGCGGTTACCAGGTCGGCAACTTTCCGCCGGGCTGGGCCGAGTGGAACGGGAAGTACCGCGACACCATCCGCCGCTACTGGAAGGGCGACTGGGGCCAGGTCGGCGAGCTCGCCTACCGCCTGACGGGCTCGAGCGACCTCTACGAGCAGGGCGGCCGGCGCCCCTCGGCCAGCATCAACTTCGTCACGGCGCACGACGGCTTCACCCTGGCCGACCTGGTCGCCTACACCAGGAAGCGGAACGACACTAACGGGGAAGAAAACCGCGACGGCAGCGACGAGAACTTCTCCTGGAACTGCGGTGTCGAGGGGCAAACCGACGACGCGGACGTGCGGGCGCTCCGCGAGCGCCACCAGCGCAACATCCTCGCCACGCTCCTCCTCTCGCAGGGCGTGCCGATGCTGTCGGGCGGCGACGAGATTGCCCGCACCCAGCGCGGCAACAACAACGCCTACTGCCAGGACAACGATACGTCCTGGTTCGCGTGGCCGCCGATGGGCTCGGCCGCCCGCCTGCTCGACTTCACGCGACGGCTGATTCGTCTCCGGCTCGACCACCCCGTCTTCCAGCGCCGCCGCTTCTTCCAGGGGCGGCGCATCCACGGCTCGGCCGTCAAGGACCTCTCCTGGTTGAAACCCGACGGCACCGAGATGACCGACGAGGAGTGGAGCAACTCGCACAGCCGCTGCCTCGGTCTCCACCTGGCCGGCGACGCCATCGAGGAGGTCGACGACGAGGGGCTGCCGGTGCGGGACGACACCTTCCTCATCCTGCTGAACGCCCACGACGAGGCCGTGCCCTTCGTCCTGCCGAACCACCAGCCGCGCATCGAGTGGGAGCCCTACCTCGACACGCGCGACTGGGAGCCCGTCCTCGAAGGACGGCTCTTCAAGGGCAGCGAGCCCTACCCGCTCGAAGGCCGCACGCTGGCCGTGCTCCGGCAACGCGTGAAGGAGTCCGCCTGATGGCCGACATGCCCGAATTCGAATCCGAGATGCACCGCACCGCCGTGGCCCAGCTCGATCAGGTCGCGGAGCGCCTCCACCTCGACCACGACACCCACATCCGGCTTCGCTACCCGAGGAGGGCGCTCGTGGTGTCCATCCCGGTGCGGATGGACAACGGGCGCACGGAAGTCTTCATGGGCTACCGGGTCCATCACGACACGGCCCTCGGCCCGACCAAGGGCGGCGTGCGCTACGATACCGACGTCAACATGGGCGAGGTGACGGCGCTCGCCATGCTGATGACCTGGAAGTGCTCGCTCATGGGCCTGCCCTATGGCGGCGCCAAGGGTGGCGTGCGGTGCACCCCGCGCGGCATGTCCAAGCGGGAGCTCGAAGCGCTCACGCGCCGCTACACGGCCGAGATCATGCTGTTCATCGGTCCCGACCTCGACATCCCGGCGCCCGATCTCGGCACCGACGAGCAGACCATGGCTTGGATGATGGACACCTACTCCATGACCCAGGGCAGGAGCGTGCCGGGCGTCGTCACGGGCAAGCCGATCCTGGTCGGCGGCTCGGCGGGCAGGCGCGAGGCCACGGGGCGCGGCATCGTCTACGTGCTCTACCAGGCGACCCACAGCCTGGGCGAGGAGCTCAAGGGCAAGAAGGTCGTCATCCAGGGCTTCGGCAACGTCGGCGGCGTCGTGGCGCGCATGCTCTGGCGCGACGGCGCCGTGATCCAGGGCCTCAGCGACTTTAGGGGCGGCGTCTGGAACAGCCAGGGCCTCGACCTCCGCGCGCTGGACGAGCACGTCAAGGAGGCCGGCAGCGTCTTGGGCTTCCGAGGCGCCGACGCGATCTCCAACCACGACCTCCTCGAGCAGCCCTGCGACATCCTGGTGCCCGCGGCCACGGGCTCCCAGATTCGCGAGGACAACGCCGACAGGATCCGCGCGAAGATCATCGTCGAGGGCGCCAACGGCCCGACCACCCCTGAAGCCGACGCGATCCTTCGCGACCGCGGCGTCACCGTCATCCCCGATATCCTCGCCAACGCGGGCGGCGTCGTCGTCTCCTACTTCGAGTGGGTCCAGGGCCTCCAGTTCTTCTTCTGGAAGGAGAGCGAGATCACGAGCCGGCTCCAGGAGATCATGGCGCGCGCCTTCACGCGCGTCTGGAACGCCTCGAAGAAGGACAACGTGGACCTGCGCACCGCCGCGCTCATGGAAGGCGTCCGCCGCGTGGCCGACGCCCACCAGATTCGCGGGCTCTACCCGTAGCTGGGCCGAATCCGTCGTGACGGCCCGGAGCTTCGATCTCATCGTGGTCGGTGGGGGCGTCTTTGGGCTCAGCACGGCGCTCGAGGCCGGGCGGCGGCGGCGGCAGACGCTGGTCGTCGATCGGCGCGAGGTGCCGAATTCCATCTCGGCCTCGTATGGCCCGTCGAGAAAAATTCGTTCCACGTACCTTGACCCGCACTACACGCGCCTCGCCCTCGAGGCGATGGCGGGATGGCGGCGGATCGAGGCCGAGACGGGCAAGGCGCTCTACGTCGCCGCCGGTAATCTGAACGTGAGCGACAGCCCAGCCGACGCGCATCTGGAAACGCTCGAGGCCAATGCCCGGCGGGGCGGCGCGAAGGTCCGCTGGCTCGACGCGGCCACACTGCGCCGGGAGTTCCCGCAGTTTCGACGCGGTCACCGCGCCCTCCTGGAAGAGGAGGCCGGCTTCCTCCGCGCCACGGACTGCGTCACCGCGCTCAGGGAGCTGGCCGAGAAGCACGGCGTCCTGTTCGCGACCGGACACGAAGCCGCCGTAGCGCGCAGCGGCAGCGGGGTGGAAGTCCGGACGGATACGGCGACGTATCACGCTCCCCAGGTCGTCGTGGCGGCCGGTGGCTGGTCGAATCACCTCTTTCCCGAGCTGGGGCGCGCCCTCTGGCAGTGCCAGCAGGGCATCATGTACCTCGAAGGTGTGCCCGCGGCGTTCTGCCGCCCCGCGTTCGTCCCGTACTCGGGAGCCGACACGGGCTTCTACGGCTTCCCCGCCGAACCCGGCCGCGCGGGCCTCAAGCTGGCCCGGCATCTCGTCACCCATCCCATCGACGATCCCGACTTCGACCGGCGGACGACGCCAAGGGGATTCATCGAGGCTGCCGGGGAGTTCATGCGTAGCTGGTTCGGTGTCGATCCCGGCGACTACCGCGCCACCTACGAGAGCTGCATGTACAACCTCTCCACGAGCAACGACTTCCTGCTCGACTTCCACCCCGAGATGCCCGGCGTCTTTCTCGCGACCGCCGGATCCGGCCACGGCTTCAAGTTCGGCTCCCTGCTCGGCCGGATCGTCCTGGATCGCCTCGACGGGATCCAGAGCGACCGGTGGACGGCGCAGTTTTCCTACGATTCCTTCCTCACCGCGAGCTCGCGTCCCCGCCTCCTCTGATCATCGACGCCCCGAGTGTATCCAATCGGAGACTTGCGGAACGTGCCGCGGGTCCCTATACTCCCCGGCCACAGGGAGCAGAATGCCGGTGATGGCCATCGTCGAAACCCGCTCGCTCGCCCCGTACGCCAAGCTGCCAGCGGGCGGCGGGGACATCGCCGCGTGGTCCTTCCGCGAAGCTAACAGTCCGGAACCCGCGAGGCCTCGCCTCCTCGACCGCGTCCGCCATGCCCTCCGCGCCCGGCACATGAGCCGCAGGACCGAGGAGGCGTACGTTGGCTGGATCCGGCGCTACATCTTCTTTCACCACAAGCGCCATCCCGCCGAGATGGGCGCGCCGGAGGTCACGAAGTTCCTCACGTCCCTGGCAGTCGACGGGCACGTCGCCGCCTCCACCCAGAACCAGGCGCTGAGCGGCCTGCTGTTCCTGTACCGGGATGTGTTGGAGATCGACCTCCCATGGCTCGACGGCATTGTGCGCGCGAAGCGCCCCGAGCGGCTGCCCGTCGTCCTCACGCGCGACGAGGTACGCGCCGTGCTCCAGCGGCTCGACGGCGTGCCGCGCCTCATGGCCTGCCTGCTCTACGGCGCCGGCCTCCGGGTGCTCGAGTGCTGCCGGCTCCGAGTCCAGGACATCGACTTCGCCACCAACCAGATCGTCGTCCGCGGCGGCAAGGGCGACAAGGACCGGGTCACGATGCTCCCCGCCACCGTCAAGACCGACCTCACGCGGGACCTCGAGGCTGTCCACGCTCAGCATCACCGTGATCTTGCCGCCGGGGCCGGCTGGGTGGAGCTGCCGACCGCCCTATCGAGGAAGTACCCGAACGCGGGGCGGGAGTGGGTCTGGCAGTGGGTCTTCCCCGCCACCCGGCTCTACCGTGACCGGCTGACCGGGCAGCGCCGCCGCCATCACCTGCACGAGTCGGTGCTGCAGCGCGCCGTGAAGGCCGCGGTCCGCCGCGCGGAGCTCCCGAAGCGCGCGAGCCCCCACACCCTGCGCCACTCGTTCGCGACGCACCTGCTCGAGGACGGCCACGACATCCGGACCGTCCAGGAGCTACTTGGGCACCGGGACGTGACCACCACCATGATCTACACCCACGTCCTGAATCGTGGGCCGGCCGCGGTGAGAAGCCCAGCGGACCGGATGTTCGGCCCATGACCCCGCCCGCGGCCCTGGGTGCTATACGCATCGGGATACGCTGCGCCCCGTCGCAGCCTATCTCGACTCGGGCAGGTCGGTCCCTACGACCACAAACGGCGGGTTCGAAACGCCGATGTGCTCCATCGGCGCGTCGGCTCCAAATCACGATACGCTGCAGGAGGTCGCAGGGATCGTCGTATTATGCAGACCGGCCTATCCAGTGGTCGAATTCTAGTTAGGCCCATGGAGCAAGTCACATGCTAACAATGTGCAAATCGTTGGTGAAGAGAGCCTTTTTCACAGTTGCCCCTCAGACAGCGACAAAGATCATGTCTGCGCGAGCGCGAGCACATTCACACAAGCTGGTGAAGGAATGGGGGCTCTTTCAGCTCAATCAGAAATTGATGCGGGAAGTCGGGACCCAGATCATCTCCGGGCCGTTCAAGGGCATGACCCTCACCCCGATGACCTATGAGGAGCATATTGGCCCCTACCTGCTCGGCACCTACGAGATGGAGCTGCATCCGTGGTGGGAACACGTATTCCTGCAGTCGTTCGGGCAGATCATCGACGTAGGCGCCAAGTTTGGGTATTATGCGGTCGGCCTCGCGCACAGGTTTCCTCATGCCCCCATCGTCGCGTTCGACACCGACTGGTGGGCACGAGACGCGGTCCGAGAGATGGTCGCCGCGAATCGTGCGGCAGGTGTCTCCGTCCAGGGCTTCTGTAGCCCGGCGTGGCTGAAGAAGAACCTGCACGAGAATGCGCTGATCATCAGTGACTGCGAGGGGTATGAGCGCGAGTTGTTCTGTACTACCGAGATCCCAACGTTGACGAGCGCGACGATGATCATCGAGACCCACGAGAATTTCGTGCCAGGGGTGTTGGCGGATATTGTTACCCAATTCGCGCGGACACACATTGTCCACGAGGTCAGTTCACGCTCGAACTCGCCAATTCCTGAGGTGCGCGTGCACTCGCTCACGGAAGACGAGATGCGCCGTGCAAGCAATGAGGTGCGCCCGCACCAAACATACGTGTTCCTGGTTCCGAGACCGGCCTAACAACGCCTTGCAGCTGACTGCCTCCAGCCTCCGCTCCTACGTCGCTCCGGCTTCCGGCAGCAGCTGAAGGCGGGCGTTGGACCAAAGGAGGAGCAACCGATGTCAGAGCCCACTCCGGCTCAGCGAATCGAGCTCGTCATCAGAACGTATATCCAGGCATGCAACGATGCCGACGCGAAAGCAATTGCCGCATGCTTCAGCCCGGAGGCGGTCCATTATTCTCCTTCAAGTCCCAAGTGGGTGGGCGCAGCCACCATCGGTAACAATTTTGCGCAGCGAGTCCGGGAAAAAGGGCAGTGCTGGACCGTGGACGAACTGGTCATCGACGTCGACCGCTGCTCGGCGACACTGGAGTGGACGAGGTTTGATCCCACCACCATGCCCAACGTCCTCCGCGGAGTGGATTGGTTTGTCTTTGAGCCCAACTCATTTCGTATTCGCGAGATCCGTCCCTACGTCGCAGCACCACTCCATCCCGACAAGGCGCGCCAAGAATTGCTGGATTTCGATTATGCAGGGCGAGGGTATCCGACGACACTTCCTGCAGCGCACACCCGATGAGGCCCCATGAGAGCCGCGATAAGTAGCGGTCCAACTGCCCGCTTCAGCGGTCCGGAGGCTCGCAATCGCTCGCGCCGGCCGCTGAGCGGTGCGTTGGGCATCGTAGGAGAAAGGAAATGACCCGCCTAGCTGTCGCAACCGTACTTTTTATGAGCGCATGCTCTTCGACTCCGTTGTTGGAGGATCACCCTGTGCAAATTCCTACATCAGCGCAAGTCACGACGGACATTGCCGGCAAGGCCGCAACGGCCGTGAAGCAGGGAGTACTAAGAGTCATATGCCGCTCAACGTCTTCTGGCGGAACAGGGTTTCTTCACAGCAGCGGCGGTGTCCTTACCGCCGCTCACGTCGTTAAGGATTGCAAGGCTCAAGACTTGGTCCTTGTGACTCCGGGCGGAAAAGATTTTGGTGTTGCGGCGATCGATGCAGATGACGCGTTGGATCTCGCGCTGCTTCGACCGGGAAGCGCAATACCTGGACAGCCCCTGTCAATTGGCCCCGTGGCACCACCGGCAATCGGGATGCAAGTTGCTACTTGGGGTTATCCCGGCGGCTACTCGGGTCTGGCACCGCTTCTTAGCGTTGGGTATTTGGCTGGGACACAAGAGTTCAAGGAAGGGGGAGCAACGATTCAACGCTGGGTAATAAACGCTGCGTTCAACGGCGGTAACTCGGGCGGCCCCGTTCTGTCACTGGAGGATGGAAGCATCGTCGGCGTCGTATCTAGCAAGCTGGCGCCCGTCCCAAAGGAGATCGCTACGATCCTAGAGCTTCTCTCAAAGCAACAATCTGGCCTCACCTACGAGGGTACAAAGGCGGACGGATCCAAAGTTACTTTCACGGAAGGGCAACTAATCGGCGAGGTGCTGCAATATCTGCGTAGCCAGGTGCAACTTGTAATCGGTTACGCCGTGTCGCCAGAAGATATCGCCAAGTTTCTGAAGGCTCGAAACATAAAACCCTGACGATGCCCAACCCGCCGCTGCAGCGGACGGTGCAGGCCTTCGGCGTTGCACTTCCCTCACAACGCTTCGCGTTGTTCGGCGCCGCTGAGCTTTTTCGTTAGGCGGACGAACCATGGCTTTTGAGAACCCCGATCCTACATTCGCACACCAGGCCGACCGTGTTTACGGTCTGTGCCAACTTGTCGCTGATGTCCGTGACAGGCACAGCTCCGTGGACGCTGATGCTCGTCGGGTCAACTTGAACAACATCATGATGGCTGCCAATGCAGCCACAGCAACGCTCCGCATGCTCTGGTGGGCTAAGCAGGGGGGCGAATCGGTAATGATCCAGGCACTCGGCCTTTCGAAGCCGGAGTACGTCAACCTTGTTGCCGAAGACCTCCTTCGGTCGACAAGGCTGTTCCTTGTCCTGGAGTCACAATTTCAAATCGAAACTCTCTTTCGTAATATTCTTACTGCCCTTGGCAAGCCAGCTACGAAGCAGGGTTTTTATGTTGTCGCCAAAGAGTTGTTAAATGCTAGCGGTATTCCGGACCCGGAGGCGAGGCTTGGCGCTCTAAATGTCGGCGCTCTGTTGCGAAATAGCATGCATTCGAATGGCATTCATCATGGCTATCAAGGCGCAAGCACGGTCGAGATAATCGATGGGGTAGAGTTTCGATTCGACCACGGTCAGCGAGTTCAGTGCGGCAGTTGGTTCCATATCGTTGCCGCGCTTCGGGCGAGTTTGGGCATTGTTGACGAACTCCTCGCAACGTCAGTAATCAAAGGCTTAGCGGTAATCCGTGACGAATATGCCGCGCAACGCGCGACCGACAACAGCGATGGTGCAGCCACCTAACACGGTTTGCAGCCGACGGCGGCGCGACAATGAGCCGCCGCGGCTGAAACCTGGCCGTTGGGCGCCATGGCAGTGCGCGCGTTCTTTTGACCCGAGGTTGCCAGTCGAGAATGCGGGAAAGTCATCCCCCGGCGCTGCCGAATGCCCTTTTATGGGCATTCCAAGTGCGTGGATTTCCAGTCAGACTCGGTCCCAAGGCGAGGTTGCCATGGGTTGGCCGCAAGGCTCTTTCACTTAGATTGTTCATCGTTGGACAAAAGGAGGGGCAATGGCGACGTATGTACTTGTTCACGGTGCATGGCAGGGCGCGTCTACCTGGGCCTTCGTCGAGGAGGGACTACGCGCCGAGGGTCACAAGGTCCACACTCCGACCATGTCAGGCGCGGGCATTCGGCGATACGAACTGAGGCCCGAACTCACCCTAGAGACGCATGTCAAGGATGTGCTGGGCGTACTCGAGTTCGAGGATCTGCGAGACGTTATCCTCGTCGGACACAGCTACGGAGGGATGATCATTACTTCCGTGGCCGAACACGCGGCGGATCGCGTGGCGACCCTGGTGTACGTAGATGCGTTTGTACCCAGGGACGGCCAGTCGGCCTTCGAGTGTTTCCCGCCGTGGCTGGCAGACGCCCTCGTTCAACAAGCCGATGAACTGGGGGACGGGTGGAGATTGCCGGGCTTCGAAGGGCGACTTGATCTTTGGGCACTGAAGGATGGGCCACACCGGGATTTCGTGCGCACCAAACTGACGGACTTTGCCATGTCCTGCTTCAAGAGTCCCGCAAGACTTCCGACCCACGCCGCCACTAAACTCAAGCGCGCCTTCATCGCGTGCAAAGTCGAGGGCTACAGGCTCGGGGAAGTATTCGAGCCGTTTGCCGCCCAGGCGCGTCGCGAGGGCTGGCCGTACATAGCCCTCCCGACGGGCCATGATTGCCATGTCGAAGCGGCGGACGAGTGCGTTTCCTTCCTGTTGGGATTGGCAAGAGACTAACCGGACTGGCTGCTTTGTGGGTAGATCCGTCTTTCTTGGCCGGATACGGTGCGCACCCGTCTCCCTCAATGCGGCTCGCAGACCGCCTGATCGAGTGACTAGAATGGCTGAATTCCGACCCTCCATCCGGCCGTGAAGATTGGCGCCCAACCATGCGATGCAGCGGACTGCTTCACATCGGGCTTCCGCCCGCTGTGTCGCGGCCGCTGATCGCGGACGTTAGACCGAAGCGGCTTTCGAAGCGTCCAGCACGGAACCGACCGGCGCGAATAAATCACCGGGCCACCGGGAGCGCGCCCCAATCTGCCTGTCAGACGTCCGACCCGCGCGCGGCGCGCCCTCGCTCGCGGCGGGACAGCGCAAGAGCGCGCCAGTACACGACGAGGTTCAGCGCCAGTACGGCCGTGCCGAGCACGAGCTGCGCCTCGCGGGTGAGCCCTGCCGGATAGAGCGCGGCCGTCACATAGTGTTCGATGAATCCGCCTTGATAGCCCGCCCGTCCGCCGAGCCG